>JAKSLL010000085.1 GCA_024401215.1 Bacteroidaceae bacterium | reverse complement strand
CAACAAGTGGAGCTTGCGTTATCGCTTGCGCTTTCGCAGAAAGAAACTTGTATTAATCATCATTTCAGGAAGGATAAATCTCTATGTGGCTGCTACCCGAATTGCCATTCTTTATGACGCGAATCTGGGTAGATATTCGTTCTGACATGGTATCTGTATGACTGATGACACCCACCTTCTTGCCTTGCGAAGACTGAAGCATGGCAAGAGAGTCGATGACAAGGGCGAGGGTATCGGGGTCGAGAGTGCCAAACCCTTCGTCAATGAAGAGATTTCCGAAGGATATGTTGCGGGATGAAAGCGAAGACAGTCCGAGTGCGAGAGCAAGAGACACAATGAATGTTTCTCCACCGGAAAGCGAGGTCGTGTCACGAATGTCGTCAGCACGGTCGTGGTCGATGATACGAATGCCAAGCGAGTTCTTCACATGCTGCAACTCATAGCGATTGTTAAACTTGAGCAACTCCACGTTTGCATGTTCAACAAGGAAACGGAGGGTGTAGCATTGAGCAATCTTGCGCAGAGTCCTGCCCTCACCGCCTATAGCGTCAGTAATTTCAACCCATTCGTTCTTAAGAAGTTCGGCAGCCTGCTTTTCGTCAAACATTGCACCCATCTTCTTCTTTGCTTCTTCGTGGTTTTGAAGTTTTGCTTTCAGGTTAGTGAGTTCATGTGCTGACCATTGATTAAGTTCAGCTTCCCTGACAATGAGGTCTTCATGCATAGCTTCAGGCTTTTTCGCCAGATGCTCATCGTACTCCTTCTGTTCATTCTTGAGCGTTGTCTGAGCTTTTGTGAGAGCATCGTCAAGGTCCTTCATCTGCTGACGGACATTTTCCCAGTTTTCGGTTGCAGAACAAAGGGAAGCTATCGTATCGATAGTGATAGACACCTCATTCTCTGCATTGTAACCGACAATCCACACATCAAGAGCATCCTTGCTTTCCGCATATATTTTCTTTTCTTTATTGATGTTATCCTCCGTCACCTTCTTCTGTCCTGTTAATCTCGTCAACTCCTCCCTCTTTTTATGGATATCATCAACCTTTATCTCAACAGCTTTATCAGAATCATCCTTTGCTTTTGACAATTCCGCCTCGTAACGGTCAGGATCCTTGCCGTCAAGTTCAGCCTGGAGTTCTGCAGTCTTCTTCTCCTGTTCCTTCTTGGCTGCAGACAGCGCATCTTGGGCATTAACAAAAGCAAGGTTTTTCTCCTTCTGCTGTTTGATGAGGTTGTCCGTCTTTCCTGTTTCTGTCTTCAGCGCGGTATCAGCATTAGTTTTATCTTGTTCTGCCTTACGCAGTTTCGCTTCTGCAGACTTGTCATAATCCAGCAGACTCTTCTCCGCTTTTTCTTTTGCCTTGCGCATCTTATCCACTGTCTCAGAGAGCGTGTTGTAGTCGGCGAGGGCTCTTGCAGAGTCTGCTACTTCCTTTTTTGTTGCAGGCAATAAAGCTTCAAGAGCATCCTTGTCTTCACCCCATTCTGGATGTTTCGCATGAACAACGTCCCACGCTTTTGACAATCTTTCGTTCTCTTTTGCATTGTCATCGTTGGCGCTATTCAGGGTTTTGACTGTCGCCTCGTTAGCCGCCTGTTCAGAAGTGAGTGATGTATGCGCCACCGTTTTCTCGCGGAGCAGCTTCTCCTTATCATCAAGCAGCTGCGTGAGATCGGAGATTACAGGAACAAGCACCTCTTGATTCCTAAATGGATGACTGGTGCTGCCGCATAGAGGACAAGGCTCTCCATCGGCGAGGTCTTTGCGATGCTGCGCCCAGTTCTCGCTGGTCATCAAAGTGTGTGCATTGCGAATGGTATTCACCTCGCGAGCAAGCGCTTCGATGTCGATTCCCTTTAGTTCTGTGGCAATATCGCTGTTCCTCTTTTGCAGAGCCTGTATCTTTCCTTTGTTTTCGTCTATCTTCTTTCGGAGTTCTGAGATGCCGCCAGCTATGCGTATCGCCTCGTTCAAGTCGTGCAGCTTACCCTCAGCAACGCTCTTTGCGTCTTGCAACTTTGCGGCATCCAGCGAAGACATCTTGCTGTATTCTGCATTATAGGATTCTGTGCATTCAGCCACCTTCGCGGCATACTCCTCTTTCTGCTTATTGATGCTTGTCTGCAGTTCAGCAAGAGCATTGCAAGCTTTCTCATAAGCCGCTTTGTCTTTCTTTATGCTTTCAGCATTATCTGCAACATCCTTGTCAGCGCTATTCTTCGACTTCTTGCATACATCCAGCGCACTCTCCTTTTCCTTCACATCTGTGTCTATCGCAACCAGTTCAACCTTGATGGCACGCGCCTTGTTGATGTGAGGCTTTTGTTGCTCGAAACATTCCTTTGCCTCTTTCTCCTTCTGCTTCAGAGCTGCCAGCACCTTTTCCTCTCTGTCAATTTCCCCTGTAGCATTGTTTATTCCTTCCGCTATGCTTTTGAGTTTCAGCTGTTGCTCTTCTGCATCTTTCTCCGATGCTGCCATATCCTTGTAAAGGTCAACAGCAGGCAGGGTGGAGTCATGCAATTTAAGTTTTGCCTTTATGTCCTTCGCCTCATCAAGAGCAGCCTCTGCCCTCTTCACCGCCTCGGTGTATTCGGCGATGTCGCCCAGGCGCTTCTCGTTAGCGACGTACCAGGCAATGGCATCTCTCACCTTCTGCATTTCATCCTTGACCTTCTTCTCTTCAGCCTCTAGCTGGCTGATGCGTTCCGTCAGCAGTTCGAGTTCCTCTTGCGGGATGATGGAGTTGTTAAAAGCAGCATAATCAGCATTTATGTTTTTGCAGCGATCGACAGCCTCATCACGCTTTACTCTTATCTTTTCAGCAATCGTATTGTATAGATCTTTGCAGCCTACAAGCTTCTCAAGAAGTTCATAGCGTTCATCCTCCTTTGCCTTAAGGAAATTGGCAAACGAGCCCTGAGCAATGAGTACGGTGCGGAGGAACTGCTCATAGTCGAGTCCTATGATTTGAGGCAGATCTTTCCATTCTACCATCTCCTCAGCCGGCAACCCGTCTTTCTTCGTCAGTTTGTAGAGTGAGGTGATAGGTTCGCCATAGTTTTTCACCATCTTGCGCGCAGACCATTCTGCACGATATACTATGCCATTGTTCGCCTGGAATGTGAGCTTGCTATACCCTTCTTTCCTCCCTCTTGTCAGTATGTTGCGTGAGTCGGTAGGAGCCAGGCGGTTCTTTTCCCCCTCTTCCAAGTCGCCGAATATCTCTATATACTGGTTGCGCTCGCCTTTCTTGCGAGGATAGCGAGGCGCACGATTATACAGAGCAAGGCAGATTGCGTCGAGGATAGTGGACTTCCCACTACCTGTTGGCCCTACAATGCTGAATATTGTGCTGTCTCCCAGCGCACCTTCTTCAAAGTCGATGGTCTCCCCTCCTTGTCGGTCAAGAGAGGCAAGATTAAGTATTTCAAGTTTCAAGAATTTCATAGAATCATTTTACTCAACATTAACCATTTGCCAAACATTTTGATAACTACTCCACGAGTGTTTAAACAAAGATTGGCATACGCCGAGCTTTGTTTAAAAGTGTCATAGCTAAGTAGTTACTCATTTGGGGCTTCATCATTGATCTCCTCCAAAAGTTTTTTGAGCATCTCCACCTGATGCTCACTCATCTCCACATTATGTTTCACCACAAATGTTTCCTTTATAGTGTCGAGAGGGTCTCGATTGAGAATGTCGTCAACACTTTGAATATGGATGCTGCCAGCTATGGTGCTGAGGTCGATTTGAGGAACTATTTTCTGTATTTTGCAGAGGACGGCATTCTTTGTTTCGATAAACGCCTCAAGTTCTTTTATATCATCATTGCTGACCTTTTCGAGTTTCACTTTCACCAACAGATAGACGAATTCCTCATCCAGTTTTCCGTCAGTTCTGTCTGCAAGCTCCTTGTCTATGAGTGAATGGAGTTTTTTAGGAGTCAGCTCTTCATCATTTTGGGGGAGGATGAGCAATTTGTGCTGAGGCGTATATTCCAAAAATTCAACTTTAGCTTTATGTCCTTCTGTTATCGTAATCAAATCCACACCATGATGATATTCTTTTTCTGCGAAAGACATAGGCAGGATGCTGCCTGTATAGCGAGCCCAATCGGTATTCCAGATGTGCTGACGTTTGTGAATATGGCCACAAGTCAAGTAGTCGGGATGTTCTTTCCATCCATCCATATCCACCTCTTCCTGACCTCCGATTACAAGTTTTTCGCTTGCGTCGGTTTTTGCTATGTCAGCACCATTTGCGTACATGTGCGCCATCATGACAAGTGGCATTTCTGGATATTTTTCTCTTGCCCTCTTTGTCAGTTCTTGAAGGATAGTGTTCACTCCTTGCGAATAGCTTGCATTCTGCACCACATCGCCTCGAAGGTATGGCACAGCAAGTACAACGACCTTTTCGTCATCTTCCCCTGTGACAGGAATCATGAGGTCGTCATAGTCAATATCCCAGCACCCACCTTCATCACTTTGTATCCAGCAGCGATGCACCTTCCCGCGAATATCCACGTTATGGCGAGCCAGCAAGGAGCGCGGTGCTTCCAACCTGTTTGCTGAGTCGTGGTTTCCTGCTGTGATGATGATCTGCATGCTGGCGCATAGCTGAGTGGCATCAGCAAGAAACTCATAATATGCAGACTGCGCATCAGCAGATGGGTTGCCGTTGTCAAATATATCGCCTGCTACGAGCAGCGCATCAGGCTTTTGTTGCTCTATCTGCGAGAGGAGCCATGTAAAAAAGTGCTTATGCTCCGACAGCCTGTCGTTTCCATGGAAAAGGTTGCCGATATGCCAATCGCTGGTAGCTATGATTTTCATGGTTTTATAAAGGTATTCAACTTTCGCTTTGGGGATTTAAAGTGGAGTTAAAGAGGAGTTATCGCTTCGCTCGGAGTTAAAGGGACGTTTGCCTTATACAGACATTCGTCACTTTAACTTCTCTTTAACTTCTCTTTAACTACCCTTTAACTACACAATATGTATAAAGATATTACTTCACCCTTGAGAAACTCATATTGTCAAGGCTAAGCACGTCGCCATTGATGCTGTAGTCGCTTTCGCTTGATTTGCAGAACGCCTCCAAGATTGCATTTGAGAGCACCTTCTTCTGTTCCTGCATAGTAGGTTCCATAAGCTTATTCAGTATGTCCGCCTTCTCCTTTTCCACGCCAGGGAAACTAACTTCAAGAGTTGATTTTATCTTTTCAGAATCAGGGACAATCTTCAGTTTGTTGCTTTTGGCTGTATATTTGCCTGGGCATTTTACGTTTGCCACGATTTTGATGTTTATGCCTTCCTGCTGACCTTCCATAAGGAAGTCAAAGATGATGTTGAAAGTCTTGTTAGAATTGAAAACAAGCTGTATGCCGCCATTTCCGTTTGCGGCAAAGTTACATCCCTGAATAGTCTCAGGAGTCGCCTTCCATTTTCCTACTATTGACTGTGCGAATGTGCATGCCACGATGCATGCAAGCATAAATGCTGTGGTGATAAATCTTTTCATTGTAATTAATCTTATTTTGATGAAACATAATTGCTTGTAATTTGGAGATTAGCAAAAACCTTTGCCTTAGTCATTGTCGCTTCTTGTCATGGTGGAAGCCGCGCCTGAATTTATATCCCTTAGAGAAATTTTGTCATTGCTGAGCTTTGTCACCACAAACACTTCTCCCGTGCCGTATTTCAAATTGAATCCGTCGAAGGTATAAGTGCCAGAAGTGTCGTATGCAGGAATTGTTACACCTTCTGCAATATGCATGGCAGCTGTGTGTCCGCTCCATTTACCATTAGGTCTGAATGTGACCGTAATTTCAGGAATGAATCCTTCTGGAATAGGGTACTGGCTGTATTGATGCCCAGCAGATGTCATTTTCACTTTCCATCTACCCAGCAAGAAATTATTATCCATGCCACTCACTTTCTCGCGTTCTTTCTGGTCGGCATCCTTCACCACAGGAGCGCCAAAATCATCATCGTCATCATCTGCGCTGCTGGATGTACTGCTGCCGCCAATATACTCATTTATTTTGCCTTGCACAAAATTAGTGAACTTTTCACCCAGCTTATCTATCAAGCCTTTCTCTTCAGTTTTTTCTTCTTCTTCATCATCGTCAAACCATTTCTTCACAGCCTCTTTTATTTTCTTATACCATGAATTTTCGGCTTCTTTTCTCTTCCTTTCCGCTTCTTCCTCCTTTTTCATCCACTTTTCATAATCTGCACGCTTCTTTTCCGCCTCTTTAGCTTTTTCTTCCTCAATCTTCTTTTGCTCAGCTTTCTTCTTTCTCAGGAAATCCTCAGCTTTTTTGATGTCGGAATCAAGCACCTGTTTGTCAAGAGACATTTGATCTATGTTGCGTTCAATCTTTTCAGTATTGCCAGTGGCATCATTCCATATTTGCTTCAACTCATCGTCTTTGTCTTCATCCAGCTTTTTTATTTCCTCAGCTAATCTTTCTTGCAATCTCTTGGAATGGTCTTTGGCAACATCAATTGCACTCCATTTATCGAGTTCGTCTGTTTTGAAAGTTTGTACTACTGTTTCGCCTTCATTAGGCTGTTTCAGCAAAAATGATTCCTTGTCTCCCTTTGCATCGTAGAGAGTGGCAATGAAATCGCCCTTATTGTCTCCATATAATTCTATGACAAACTCACCTTTCTCATTCTTCGTGTCGCATGTGATGAGCTCTCCTGTTTTCCAATTGTACAATACAGCCATCACTGCAGGCGACTCCGTGTCTTCGTCTTTAAAGACAAATGTGGAAGGTATCATCTTTTCCATCCAGTCAATCTGCGGCTTGTCAGTTTCTCCCACAATCCACTCTTTGGCAATGTCTTTGCTAACTTGCAGGATTTCTACCAGTTCGCTGCCGCCTACAACATCCAATGGCACCTTTAAAAACTTGCCCACCTGGACGGCGGCGCCCTTTTCAGCTAAATAATCATACATTCTGGAGTGTATAGCATCATTGCGATCACTCTCTGCTTCAGTCCTTGGAAAGATGAAAGTCCTGCCTACAGGGTCAAACACCACCTTGCCCTCCTTGAGACTCTTGTACACCTCCTTTGCATAGGCTTCTTCTGCATCTGCAGCCTTTACGCCATCTGCAGCATAGTCAAAGCCTGTAGAGAAAGACTCTCCAACAGGAGGAGCAATCACCTTCAGCCATGTCAGATTCAGATCTTTTGATAGATCTTTACCAGCTTTGAGATATTCTTTTGCTACCTTCATAAACTCATTCCTGCTGTCCACACCCATGTCTTCTGCTCTCGCTTGGAATCTCTGGGCTGCATCAGTTTGATTACCGTATACGAATGAAGAATAGATGTCGAATGCATATTTGTCATATTTGCCATCAGAGAAATTCTGCCACCACTGCTCATGATTCGTTTCGCCAAACTTCTCGTCTTTAGGAAGGGATTCAAAAAGTTTTTTCAAATCCCTTCCAGACAATCCCTGAGCAATAGTCA
The DNA here is from genome assembly GCA_024401215.1 of Bacteroidaceae bacterium. Classification (GTDB taxonomy): domain Bacteria; phylum Bacteroidota; class Bacteroidia; order Bacteroidales; family Bacteroidaceae; genus Minthosoma. Next base: position 10,394 of record JAKSLL010000085.1, on the reverse strand, counting down.
CTGTCTGTCGGCGGCTGTTACGGCTAACTTTTTTTCCTGTCGTACTCATGTTATATACTGACTGTGACAGCAATGGAAGAATCGCAGCTGGCGAGGCGTATGCAGGAGTGGCAATCAAACTAAATGGGTTGAAACCATTGCTTGAGGCATTGGCAGAAAGTGTGGAATTTTCACCATATTTTATCAAGCTTGCTTCACCATTCTCATTTACGACAAGGCTGGAGGTGAACACCTGATGCTCCATGAGGCGATTGCATGATCGCTCCATAGCTTCACTCTCAGCCTCTGTTTGGTGTATGATGCTTGCCAGCATAGTCCAGTAGTATTTCTTGTTTTCATTGAAATACTCATCGGTGTTGTCGCCTATCTCTTCATTAAATCCATTAGTAGCAAAATCCAGGCACAACAGTTCCATATCGCTGTTGAGGTCGGCAGCACGCTCCATCACCTTGAGGTCGTACTTATACTGATCTGACATCATGTAACCAGCATATTCAACAATCTCATCCTCATCATTGCTGCTCTTTGTCAGCATGACAATAACCACAGCTATGATTGCCACAACTGCCACAGCAGCCACAGCAATAACAGCCACAAGACCACGCTTCTTTTTTGCTGGCTGAGAAGTTGGAGGTTGAGCTGACGGAGGAGGTGGAGGAGGAGCTGACGGAGATGGAGTTAAAGTAACTTCCTGAGTTGAAGGTGGTGGAGGTGGGACGGTACGCACAACCTTCGTTCCGCATTTTGTACAGAACAAAGCATCATTGTCTAATTGTGCACCACATTTTTCGCAATAAGGCATGAAGAAAAACTTTTTTGTAAATAATAAGTGCAAATATAATCGTTCTTATACAATAAACACTCAATTTCTTGATATTTTTCTTCATACAATGGTGAAATAACAACTCTGCTTTACGAAAAACAATGTGGAGATAAAGCATGCGCACTCTCTATCATACGCTACGTCTGCCCATGTTTATGATACACGAAACAACCATTAGAAACAATGCCCTTACAAGTATAGACACTTGACGAGGCAGACCATCGAGGCTTGACGAGCTAAAGCATCTGGTGTTTAGCCCGTGTTGTTTTCAGAGTACAATATACGCATTTACGTCACTCCAAAAGACACCTTAGTAATGGTGAAAAGATTCAACCTTTAACAAAAACCAGCCCGTTTTTTGCTATTTTCACTATTTTCACAACTTATTTCCCATCAAACAACATCATTTTTACATCACAATTATATAAACAATAGTATTTTTGTGTATCTTTGAACGCAATAACTAACTAATATACTTTCAACTATCTATAACATCTATATGAATAAGAAAACTCTATTGGCTACTGTCGCGACAATAGCTACATTCTCTGTTCAGGCGCAGACAAAATGGATTGAGCCAGCTGTGCCTGGCGTTGACCCTGCCACGCTCAGCGGCACTGAAGCCATCTATATGTATAATGTGGATGCCGACGCTTTTGTGACATCGGGCATGAACTGGAACACCAACGCCATTGCCACAAGGCTGACAAATGGCGACACATCAATCAGCACACCACACAGCTGCAAGGTGACTTACAACATAAGTCAATCTACATTCACAATCTCCAGCAACGCCTTCCCCACAGCAATAATTGGCAGCAACAACGGCGTAAATGACGTGTGGGCTGACTTCAACGATAAAGGCACATGGAGCAATGAAGATGCACATACCAACACCTACCTCATTCTTCACCACAACGGCACAGAAAGACTTCCTCTGGATGTCAGTTACACATACGGCGGACACCTCACTACGCACGACGGAAAGGGATTCACCGAATGGGCGTTCATCCCAGAAGAGAAAATCACCGACGGCAGCTATGCCCTCTACAAAGCGAAGAAGAAGCTTTACAATATTTATAAAGCTTGCGTAGATGATGGCATTGCAGGACAGTTTGCAACATCTCTCAATAACGCCCTCAACAGCTACAACAGCTCAAGCGCAACTTGCGAAAGCCTACAGTCTGTCACAAAGACCCTCTTGAAAGAAGTCGGCCCTTATCTCATCAGCAAGACAGTAAACGCCAACGCCCTACTCAACAATGCCGATATGGTGGGCACACAAAAAACCACTGGCTGGACAACCACAGAGATGAGTTTCGCATGGGCTGACATAGAGAAATATCACAGTCCACTGACTCTCTCGCAGAGCATCAACGACGCCCCAGCAGGATTCTACACCGTCATATCACACTCGCTTGTACGCCAAGACGGTTCGGCTCAACTGCCTACCCTCTCTGTAACAGGCGCAACAACGGTGTCAACAACGATGGAGAATATGACAACCATCGCATGGGGCTGCAACGCTAACGGAGGCAACAACTGGAAGTCGGCAAATGGCAATGTCATACCTGATGGCATGAAATCGGCAGGACAGGCTTTAGCGCACGGCGACGCTGTGGTGGTGGCAAGCGATGTGCCATGCACAGGAAACCTGAGCATCAGTCTTGCTGTGACAGCTTCCGACCAGTGGTTTAACACTCAAGGATTCGAACTCGAATACAAGACATGCAATGCGTATCTCGCACCATACAAGAACAAAGCCAAGGACTTCCTCGACAACTACCCTGCCTGCGACAATGCCATAAAGGTCAATCTGCAGAATGCCATACAGGAAATCGACTCTGGCATCAGCGACCCTAACGAAGCCCTCACGCTGTCGAAGAATATCGACAAATGGGTTGAAGAAGGCAAACTCACATTTGACAGGTTTGACATGACTGACCACATCGTCAACCCATCATTATCTGCCACTACAACAAATGCCGCACCAACAGGATGGACAGGAACAACAACATCATGGAGATGGACACAAGGCACAGGAAACACGGTGATGGAATGCTGGAACGGTACGGCTTCTGACGTGAACTTCAATATGTACCAGACTATCAGCGGACTCCCAGAGGGTGTCTATGAGGTGGGTGCAGACATGCTTTACAGCACAGACAACGAAAATGGCGCTAACTTCCTCGGAGGAGAATGCGGTCTCTATGCTGTAAGCTCCACTGGCGAGGCTTATCAAGGCGTGAATGTGAACTCCAACATTCTCGCCTCTCACAAGCTTCTGATATATGTGGGCGCAGATGGCAATCTCACTATAGGAGTGAAAAATATCTGCACAGCAAGCGCACGCTGGTTTGCTTGTGACAATTTCACACTCACACGACGTCTCTTAAACAACGCAATAGCAGACATCCTCACCGACATCCCTGCTGGCAAGGCACAGGCTTCACTCGTAAATGACATGAACGAGGCTAAGACTGCACTCCAGGCTTCTGCCACAACAAGCAATTTCGAGGCTCTGCAGACTGCCATCTGCAAGGTTCGCAAATCCATCCCTCACTATGCACGCGTGAATGCCGCTCTTAAAGAGGAGAAGAGAGTGAGCAATGCCGGTTTGGAGGCTCAGACTGAATATGCAAAAAGAAAAGCTGTTCATCAGGCAGCATACGACAATGGCACATTCGACGGTGACGGCACCGAAGAAGAACTTGTCATCCGCCTTCTCCTGCCTGAAGCTATAATCGCCACCGACGGCAATCTCACCGCACTCATCACCAACAACGGATTTGAAAGCGGAAACACCAACGGATGGACTGTAGGAGCATCAAGCGACACAGGAGCGAGAAGCACCAGCAGCAGCACCTATGCCAGCACAGGAAGCAAGGGCAATTACCTCTTCAACACATGGTGGCAGGGCATCCCTCTCACTCAAGACATAGGCTATCTCCCTGCAGGCTTTTACAATCTGAACGCCCTGCTCACAAGCGACGGCGGCACAATATTCCTCACCACCAACAATGACCACAGCCAGGGAGAGAAATATGCTGACAAAGGAGTGATGAACCGCGCAACACACTATTTCGTCATCAACGAGCCAACAAAGGTTGTCATCGGTGCTGTGGGCGGAACAGAAGCGGGAGAGTTTACTGCTAACGGATATTTCTGGTATAAGGCTGACGACTTCCAGCTCAGCGTAGCAAACGCAGACGAAATCATAAGCGAAGACATCACTGTCACAGCTGCTAAGGGCGACTATTACGCACGTGGCTCTCAAGACATTTTCGGCCGTGTCAATGCTGACAATGCACCTGCTGGAGCAGAAAGAGGTTTGTGCTATAGCGCAACAAACGCAGAACCTACCATCGACGACAGCAGAAGCACTGAGCACCTCACTTACTGCGGAGAGATATACAAGATAAGCGGACTGACTCCGTCAACAGCATATTATGTGCGCCCTTATGTGAAAATTGCTGACAAGACATTCTATGGAGATGCTCATAAGGTTTACACTCTCCCTGCCGGCAAGATAACATACAACATCCGTACAAGCGGAGAAAGCACTTACGATGCAAACGTGACAAATGCCACTAAGCTGCTTGTAGAATACTGGAACCGCTACACAAGCATCTCGGGATATAATGTCAATGCTGGTTTTGTGAATGGCGTGCCTACAGCTGAATGTTCGTATGGCGGATACATGAGCTATGGAACAAACACGAGCTACCAGCAGTGCGGAACAGCGATGCACGAGAGCATGCACGGAATTGGTGTGGGCACAACAGAGAGATGGAGCCTCCTCTGCAACGGCAAGACATGGACTGGTCCACGTGTCAATGAATTCCTGCAGTTCTGGGAGAACAGCGAAAGCGCCACTTTTTATGGTGACAGACAGCACGGATGGTGCTCTAACGGTGTTGGCGGACTGAGCTACACTATCAACGGAGCACAAGAAGACGCATACAGCGACCTGCAGCGTACAGCAAACTCTCTGCTCACACAGGCTTGCGGAGAGGACGGTCTGCCTCCTACTGGAGGAAGCTGGTACACTGTGCCTTACTACAGCTTCGAGCAAGATGACAATGCTGTCTATAACATCTATAACAAGGAGACAGGGAAGTACCTCGTCGATAACGGCACACTCTCTACTGCATCCTATGACAGCGAAAGCAAGGCAGCTGCAGCAAATGTTGCAGGATGGTATGTACGCTTCGACGCTGTGACACAGACATACAACATCATAAACAAGAATTCTGGCAGATACCTCAGCCATGAGAATTATGCATGGGGATTAAATCTGTATGACAAGAAAATCAACATGCCAAAGACTGTCACACGCGACTCTTACTGGCTCACAACTCCGACAAAAGACGGACGCTGCCTGGCGGCAGACCTCTCTTGCGGATATACAGACCTGACTGGCGGCGCATCAAGCACAGCATGGGTCATCAGCCGTGTGAAGGCTGCTGTACGCACTGGCGATGTCAACAACGACGGTGTTGTGAATATTGCCGATGTGGGTTCACTTGTCAATATCATTCTTGACAAAGCTGCCGACATACATGGCACAGCGGATGTTGACAATAGCGGTTCAATAAATATCGCTGATGTTGACAAACTCGTGAAAATGATTCTCGGCAAATAATGAGTTCTTAAGTTTTTGAGTTTTTAAGTTTTTGAGTTCTTAAGTTTTTGAATTCTGAACTTAAAAACTTAAAAACTCATGACTTACTGCTGCTTCATTCTGACACAAAAAAAACGAGCTGTACAAACTGCACAGCTCGTTTTTATATTGTCGCAAAAGAGCTTATAAACTCAAAAACTCAAGAACTCAAAAACTCAAAAACTTAAAAACTCAAGAACTCAAAAACTTAAAAACTCAAGAACTCAAAAACTTAAAAACTTAAAAGCGTCTCGCCTTCTTGCCAGTTGAAGTAACAGACACCTCTCCAAATGTCATGCGATGCGGCATTTCCGCCCTTGCAAGCCTCTCGCGCAACCACTGCCGCATCTCTTCTTCTGTGATGGCGACTTCGTTACGCAATTCGATACAGGCATTAAGCACATTGCCAAACATCTCGTCCTGTACAGGATAAACAACACAATTGGCAACACCATGATGCCTTGCTATCACACTCTCTACATGCTCTATATACACATTCTCCCCTCCGCATACCACCATATTGTCTTTTCGACCGCGATAGTAGAATCTGCCCTCATCATCACAATACACTAAGTCGCCTGTACTTTGCCAGCGATTCTCTCTGCCGAGCATAGCCCACCTCGACTTCACCCACAGCACCCCCACTCCGTCGGAATCGACATCACGCACTTCACAAGCCACACCCTTTATCGGCCTGCCTATCGTCGCCTCTGCACAGTGATTCATATCGCAAGGTCTGGCAAGCATGAAAAAGCCTGCCTCGGATGTGCCATAAAGATTGAAGAGGATATCCCCAAAACGAGAATGCACAGCATCTATCATCTTTCTGTCAAGGCGGTCACCCCCACTTATTATACACTTCAATGTTGCCAGCTTTTCATCGGCACCCACTATCTGCAGAATACGCGCAAGCATTGCTGGCACAAGCGGCAATGCCTCTACCCCCTCCCTGCCAATAATGCCGACAGCTGTTTGGGCGTCAAAATGCTTCATCATGCATATCTTCTTGCCCATTGCCAACGAGATGACAAAGGTGGCAAGGCCAAAACCATGATACAATGGCAAAGCAACAAGCACACTGCTGCATTTGTCGATGCCTATCATGCCGATAAGCGCAAACAGAGGAGGAAGAAACTGCGACACACCACTGTTTCTGCTTGCCTCTTTATATGCGCCACTTGTCCCTCCGGTAAACACCGATATCGTACCGCCCCTGACTGTCGCTGGCAGAGGTTCGTCAGAGGCCTCTCTCTCTGCCATGTCATGCAGTTCGGACAAGGCAACACAGCGGCAAGGCATCTTTGCTGAATCAAGATGACTCTCTGTTTCACCATCATAGATAAGGGTCTCCACCCCACTCCGGGATATTGTTGAAGCAATATCTGCCGCAGACAAATCAGTATTGACTAATCGGATGTCGGCGCCAAGTCTCGACAAGGCTACAAGTGCAGCAGCCATGACTTCGTCGTTTCGCGCCACTATGCCCACTCTGCAGCAAGACTTAACGCCATAATACAAAGCCAGCACTCTCGACAGTTTAACAGAATACTCATATAACTCTTTATAGGTAAGGCGTCTGTCATTGCACACCAATGCACACCTGTCAGCATAATAACAAGCAGCAAAACGCACTATTGCCATCAATGTGACACCCTCACAACGAAAAGAGCGCAGCAAACGCCATACTCCGCGAGGAGTGATGAAATGTAACTGTATGAGAGATTTCAGCAATGACATAAATGGCAGTTAGAAACAGATTTCACATTATAAATCTTTTCACTCTTAAGTCAATGTATCATGTGCGAGATAGGGGCTGTCAGGCGCGCCCACCATGGCATATAGGAGAAGCGCAGGCTTTTGCTCAATCGCATCAAGACAAGCGCAGCTTTGTCGGCTGACATTGCTGGCATATTCCTATAAAAACGGTTGACTTCCGACATGGGGGTATGCACAAGAGGCAGGTACGCAATTTTCACTTTCACACCATACACCAAGAATTCTGTGCGAGCAGTCTCAAGCCACATATTAGCGGCGGCTTTTGATGCGTGATAGGCTGACCATCCTGGGACTGCAGGGTAAAGCGTGCTGACTGAAGAGGAATAGACTATGCTGCCACGACTCTTTGTCAGCTGCGGAAGCAGAGCCATGGAAAGGGCAACAACAGAACGATAGTTCAAGTCCATGGTGCGGTCATAATCATGAAGGCGGTCACGGGCGTCAATAATCTTGCGACATATAGATTTGCCTGCGTTGCAGAACAGAAAATCCACAGCAGGGAGGGTATTGCAGAGTTCGGCACATAATTCTTCCAATGCCTCACGATTGCGCAAGTCAATGGCTCTATATATCGCCTCTACGCCCTTTCTCCTGCCTTCAGCGCATATAGCTGCAAGTTCTGCCTCGCTACGCGCAATAAGGCAGACATTAGCACCTTCATCCATCATCTTTCGTGCTAATGCTGCTCCTATACCATGCGAGGCACCTGTTATTACTGCCCACTTATTACGAAAACCACCGTTCATATATAGCAAAGAGGTCAGCGGTATCTCTCCGCCAACCTCTTGTCATCTATTACATTACCAAATTTTCACACGCTTCTCTGGTGCGACATACATAGGATCCTTGTCCGTAATGCCAAATGCGTCATACCACATGTCTATAAGCGGAAGAGCGCCATTCACACGCCACTCACCAAGGGAGTGAGGGTCCATAGTTGTGAGTCGTCTCATCTCAGCCTCTGTGATGTTTTGCGCCCACACACCTGCGTATGCCAAGAAGAAACGCTGCTCAGGAGTAAAACCTTCCTTGTCAGCGAGAGGGTTCTGCTTTATCGCATTCTGGAAGGCTGCGTATGCGAATTTCAAGCCTCCGTGGTCACCAAGATTCTCACCACAGCATAAGTCACCATTTGCATTAAGGTCAGGAAGCACTTTGATAGCAGAGAAGAAATCTTTAATAACTTGTGCACGAATGTTATACTTCTCGCCATCGCCATCTGCCCACCAATCACGGAAGTTGCCGTCTTTGTCAAACTGGCGACCCTGGTCATCAAATCCATGACTCATCTCATGACCAATAACAACTCCGATGGCACCATAGTTGAAGGCGTCGTCAGCCTCCATATCAAAGAAGGGATACTGCAATATGCCTGCAGGGAAGCAGATTTCGTTAGTCGTTGGATTATAATATGCATTGACGGTCTGAGGAGTCATGTGCCACTCTGTTGGGTCAACAGGCTTCTTCCACTTACGCTGAACCATGTCTGCCTGCGCCCATTTAGATACCTCTTTCATATTTTCGTATAAAGACTTCTCTAGAGTGATTGTCAGATTGCTGTAATCTCTCCATTTGTCAGGATAGCCAATCTTCACATAGAAGGCGTCGAGCTTCTCATGCGCAGCTTTCTTTGTCTCTTCGCTCATCCACTCTTGAGCGTCAATCCTTTCACCAAGAGCAATCTGAAGGTTATCAACCATCTGCTTCATTCTCGCCTTGTTCGCCTCTGGGAAATACTTATCACAATAAAGCTTGCCAACACCCTCACCAAGCACACCATTCACAGCGCTAACACTGCGCTTCCATCGTGGCTGCTGCTGTTGAGCACCTGTAAGAGTTCGGCTGTAAAAGTCAAAGACTTCTTCATATACCGCATCACCAAGCATATTGCCTGCGCTGTCAAGAACATGCCATTCAAAGTAATCCTTCAAAGCTTTGATATCAGTATCATCCCACACTTTAAGAGCCTCCTTGAGAGCTTCTGGCTGACCAACAGATAAAACTTCAATGTCCGTTATGCCCAATGTGTCGAAGTATTTCTTCCAATCATATCCAGCATATTCTTTGCTGAATTCAGCAAATGTCATCTTATGATAATTGCTTGCAGGGTCACGAAGCTCAACATTGCTTTTGCCGGCTTTAGCCATTCTGCTTTCGATAGCCACAGCATTCTGCATCTTCTTCTCTGCAACTTCAGGCTTCTCTCCTGCAAGGATGAACATCTTTACAATGTGTCTCTTGTATGCTTCAAGAATTTTTTTGTTAGCTTCGTCATCTTTGACGTAATAGTCTCGCTCTATTCTATAGCCACCCTGAACAATTTCAAGAATGTTCTCTTTAGAAGACATCATGTCTGCTCCTACGTAGCTACCCCATAACTCACCAAAAGTCACACCTTCACTGTTAAATGTGTTGATTAACGCAATGAGCTGCTTCTTGTTCTTTACAGACTTGATTCGCTTAATATCAACAAGCACAGGCTTCACACCGTCATTGTTCTGCCTTACAGAATCCATTCGCAAAGCATAAAGATCACCGATCTTCTGACCAAGTGAACCTTTAGGTTGAGGATTTGAAGACAAAGATTCGATAATCTCACGCACACGTTTGTTGTTCTCTTCTGCAACTGTATTGAAAGAGCCGAATCTGGCATATTCAGGACTAAGAGGATTATTCTTTTTCCATCCTCCACATGCATACTCATAGAAATCAGTACCAGGTTTAGCCTCCTTGTTCATGTTTTCCATTCGAATGCCAATACCTTGAGCAAATGCTGTTGTAGTTGCTGCCATAGCAAAAAAAGCGATAATGTTTTTTATATTCATATCGAGTAAATTTTTATTCAATTGCAAATTTACCACAATATAATGAGATTAGTATAATCAAAAGATAGGTTTTTATCTATCATGATACTAATTTGAAACTTTATCTTTTCCGCATGACCGAAAAAACGAAATATCGAAAAAACGTATTTCTAGAATTTCTAGACTTTCTAGAGAATCTAGAATTTCTAGAGTCGCTAGAGTTTCTAGACTTTCTAGAGTTTCTAGAGTTTCTAGGATATCTAGAGACTCTATATAAACAAGAAGAGTCCTCCAGGGATTGCTCCTCGGAGGACTCTCTCTAAAGAAG
>JAKSLL010000084.1 GCA_024401215.1 Bacteroidaceae bacterium | reverse complement strand
CCACATGCTGCAAAAGTAGAGGGAACGCACGACTGCTTATCCCGAACTCAGGTTAAGAAGGAAGAACTCGGATTGCTGATGCTGGAGCTGTCAGCTCGTGGTGAGGGTTATCACCTTGTGTTCAGACGCAAGACAGAGCTGTCGCAGGAGGATAATCTGCGATGGGCAAGCGACCTGCTGGGCGTGAAGTATGATGAGGGTGCGAAGGACATCACGAGGGTGTTCTTCACAACGACAGGAAGCGAGGAGGATTTGCTGCATCTGGATGATGAGCTGTTTGAGCAGAAGGCGTGTCTGGAAGACACTACAGCGAAGCGGTCAGTAACCGGGGGCAACGCCCTCGGATTTGAGACCTCTAACCCAAAGACGTGCCTGGAAGGCACTACCTCGGGAAGCGGCGAGCAAGGTACTGCCCTCCAGGCAGAGCTTATTGGTGGAGGCGAATCTCCGAGCACACCTCCTTCGTCGGTGTACCCGGTTACTGACCGCCTCTCCGAGGCTGTAGTGGCTTCCAGCCACACTGACTACGATGGCATCCCATACACAGCAATCATCGAGGCACTCGAAAATCAGCTTGGGGGTGTGCCTGCTCACGGCTCACGCAATCAGTTCATCTTCTCCATGGCATGCCACTTGCGCTACATCTGCAATGATGATCCTGAGTGGATTGCGAAGGTGCTGCCCAACTATGGTGAGGCTCTCGACAAGTGGATGAACACCATCAAGAGCGCATGCAACAGGAGTCAGAACAAGACGATTCCGAAGGTGCTGATGACGGCTATTGAGATAGCACGAAGCACCCTCCAACTCCCACAAGGGGGAGAGTCGTACTGTTGCGGCATGCCCGGCACAGTAATGGTGAATGCTGATAGTGACTCATACGGCTCCTCCCCTCGAGGAGGTTGGGAGGGAGGTCCTCCAATGCCTTCGAAGTTGCCGCCTCTGATTAAGCTCTTGATAAGCAAGACACCTAAGATCTACCAGCCAGCTGTGGCGCATGCTGTGTTCCCTGCATTGGCTACCCACCTGTGGAAGACACGCTTCAAGTACATCGACAATGTAGAACATGAAGCCACGCTGATGAATGTGCTGATGGCAGGCACAGGTGCTGGCAAGAACTGCATAGCAGAGCCTATACGCCACATCATGAAGGACATCGTTGAGCATGACCAGATAAACCGTGAGAAGGAGCGCCAATGGAAGGAGGAGATGCAGACGAAGGGGTCGAACAAGGACAAGAAGAAACGTCCCGAAGGTCTTATCATACAGAATGTTAAACCCGACATGACGAACGCTGCATTCGTGCAGAGAATGAAGGAGGCAGAGGAGCATTTCCTCTATACGCAGATGAACGAGATAGACCAGTTTGATGCTCTGAAGACGAGTTCAAGAAGCAAGTCGCAGTTTCAGATTATGTGTCTTGCGTTTGACCCTCAGAACTCCTACGGCACGGAGCGTGTGGGCACGGCATCGGTAAGCGAAACCGTCTGCGTGCGTTTCAACTGGAATGCTTCGACCACCATTCAAAAGGGCAAGGCATACTTCTCAAAGGTGCTGACCGATGGCCCTATCTCGCGCATCAACTTCTGTACAATACCGGAGCGTCCGATAGGCTCTGAAATGCCCGTTTATGGCACTTACGATGAGCATTTTCAAGCAGAGCTGAAACCATACATCGACCGCCTCAATGCTGCCCGTGGATTGATAGAATGCCCGAAGGCAACGGCACTTGCCAAGAAGCTGATGGAGGAGAATGCCGACTTCGCCCGATTGTCGCAATCGCGTGTTTATGAGAATCTTTCGTTCCGTGGCAACGTCATCGCCTTCCTCAAAGCCATGGTGCTATATGTGGCGCAAGGCGAGAAGTGGGACAAGACCATCGAAGACTTCACACGCTGGTCGGAACAATACGACCTATGGTGCAAGATGATGTTCTTTGGCGAAGCGATAGAGGATGCAGAAACTGCCTCATCAACCCAACGCCGTCCTGGTCCTCAGAACCTGCTTGTATTTCTGCCAAATGAGTTCACAGCCGACGAACTCCAGCAAGTACGCAGACGGCAGGGAGTGGATAAAACGCCTCTCTCACACCTGCTTAATGTGTGGAAGAATCGTGGCTACGTTGAACAAGTCGAGGGGAAAGAAAATGTGTGGCGAAAGACCCTCTCCCCTGCCCTCTCACGTTAAAGGGCGAAGGAGCAGATGCCAATGGCTGATCAGGTTTCGCACTTGGTCAGCCATTTTTCATAATCCATTAGTCACAGTAATCACAAATAACAGATAAACAGTTATTGAAAATAGCAATAGAAAGTAAGAAAGCATAATAATCCTTAAAAGGTTCGGTACAATAATAATTATTACAAATTTATTTGTAACTTTGCAAATGTTGTTTTCAACAACACTCAGAGGTTGACAACGTCCAGAAGGGCGAAAGAACCTGTAAACATAAATTTTGATGTAAAAGAGTATTAACTACAAACAGATAAAGCTATGACACAAGAAGAAGAATTAGCAATTATCCGTCCATGGGCTGCCGCAATGCCAGAGAAGTATGACTACATATATTTGTTCAAGACAATAAATGGAGTAAATTATTATCATCTTTACCATAAATTACACATCGGTCACAGATGTGGTATTCCAGAGCTTGCTTTTGTTAAAGATGGAATACCTATTTTGATGGAAAACGATGATGACATTACTATCGTCCTCGTTTCTTGAATGTTACCTTCTCTACAATATCTTTAAGGTTTATTTCTTCGATGTATCTTGGTCATAGCCCAATGGCATTGCCTTGGGTAGTGAACAAACATTTTTAATCGCAAATGGGCAACTGCTGAGTAAATGATTAAACTTCAATATCTATGAGTGCAACTTTGCATAAGAAAACATTCCAGGAACTGACAACGGATGAACTTTACGAACTCCTCAGAGTGCGTAGCGAAGTCTTTGTTGTTGAACAGAACTGCGTCTATCAAGACTTGGACAATGACGATCAGAAGTCCATCCACCTTTGGCTGACCCTTCGACAAGACTCAGAGGAAGAGGAAAAGGTTGTGGCTTTGGCACGTGTATGCCCAGCCGGCACTCACATGAAGGAGATTTCCATAGGACGGGTAATCACTACTGAGCGAGGCAAAGGATACGGCAAGCAGGTCATGCTTCATGCCATAGATGCTGCTGTGGAACATTTCGGAGCAACGCTCATAGATATTGAAGCACAGGAATACGCAAAAGGATTCTACGAGGGTGTCGGATTCAAGCAGTCATCAGACACATTCATGCTTGATGGCATCCCTCACATCAAAATGACTTGGAAAAAATGAAAAAGATACTAATTACCGGCAGTACAGGGTTTCTTGGCAGCAGACTGGCTTATTACTTGAAGGACAAGCATGAATTGCTATTGCCCTCTCACGGAGAACTTAATGTCAGTCGTGAAGAAGCCGTAAGGGTGTACATTGAGGAACACCGTCCTGACGTGGTCATGCATTGTGCTGCATTGAGCAATACCTGGTACTGCGAACAGCATCCCGAGGAATCACACAGGGTGAATGTGCAAGGTACGGTTCGTATCGCCAAGGCATGTAAGTTGACAGGCGCTAAACTCGTGTTCATGTCGAGCGACCAAGTGTATAATGGCACTCCTCTGTTGGGCGCCCTCACAGAAGAGGATGTGTTGCAGCCAGTAAATATCTATGGTCAGCACAAGCTGGAGTGTGAGCAAAGGGCGCAATGGAATCTGCCTGAATCTGTAGGATTGAGATTGACGTGGATGTACGATATGCCAAGCAGTTCCATGAAGCTGAACTCAAACATATTGGTTAACATACAAAAGGCATTCAACGAAGGCAATCCCATCAAGGCTGCGACTCATGAATATCGAGGAGTGACGAATGTATGGGAGGTGGTCAAGAACATAGAGAAAGCAATCTCTCTGCCAGGAGGCATCTATAACTTCGGTAGCGGCAACTCATTGAACAGCTACGAACTTCATCTGAAGGCTGCTGATATGATGGGGATAAAGGATGTACAGAATTTTATTCTTCCAGACGAAAAAAGATTCTGCGAAGAACCGAGAAACCTGACAATGGATTGCTCACTCATCAAAGAACATGGTATCAACTTTTATGACAGCGTTGAAGGAATCGAAAATGCCATAAAGATGCCATTTCGCACAGAATGATATAAACTAACACATAGCGAACACATCATTTTAGAATATGGACATAGAACAAGTAAGAGAATACACACTCTCCATCAATGGAGTAACCGAAGACCAGCCATTTGGCGATGACATCATAACCTTCAGAATTGAAGGCAAAATATTCATGTGTCTGTGGTTAGGCGGAGGTAAGCACGACATGAAAGGCAATACAGAACCAAGATTTGCCATGAAACTGACACCAGAAAGGAATGAGGAACTACGGGAAAAGTATTCTGCTGTAACTCCTGCATGGCATTGGAACAAGAAGCATTGGAGCGATGTTTATTATCAATCACTCGATGAACAGCTTGTAACGGCATGGATAAAGGAGTCGTATGACTTGGTTGTGTCTAAACTGCCGAAATCAATAAGAGAAAAATATCTGCAATATAAGCCATAACTCCTCTTTTAACCCCACTTCAACCCTCCGAATTGAACAGTTCAACAAAGAAAGTTGAAGAAAGAATAACAGAGAATTACCAAGACAAAACAACAAAGATGAAATACTACATTTTGAATATAGCTGCCATGCTCTGCGCCTGCCAAGCGCTGCATGCCACCGACCTGACAAAGTCAACCATTGTCTATAACCAGAAAGACCATCCGCTGGTGCAGCAGATGGCAAACGTGCTGTCGGAGGACATTGAGAGAGTGACGGGCATAAAGCCTTATGTAAGCACGGAGAAAGGCAAAGGACAGAACATCATACTCTCCACCCAGAGCATGACCTCTCGACATAAGGAGCTGCGAGGTGCGTGGGAACGCTATGCCATAGATACTGACCAGAAGAATCTCTACATCACGGGGTCTGATGCCAGAGGCTTGGCATACGGCGTGTTCCATGTGAGCGAGCAGATAGGTGTAAGCCCTTGGTACTGGTTTGCAGACATTCCTGTTGTCAAGAACAATCCGAAAGCGTATGACTATCAGGAGAATTATGTCAGCACATCGCCAACAATCAAGTATCGCGGCATCTTCATCAACGACGAGGATTGGGGCATGAGAACATGGTCGGCACGCAACTTTGAGAAGGAGCTGGGCGACATCGGACCTAAGACCTACGACCGCGTTTGCGAGCTCATTCTGCGCCTGCGTGGCAATATGCTGGCACCTGCCATGCACACTGGTACGGGTGCTTTCTACAGCCATCCTGAGAGTCAGGTGGTTGCCGACAAGTGGGGCATCATGATAACCACAAGCCATTGCGAGCCATTGCTCTTCAACAACGCAGCACCTTCGGAATGGGACAAGCAGCGCGATGGCGAGTGGAACTACGAAACCAACAAGGAGACAATACTCAAGAAGCTGGACGACAGAATACGCGAGACAGCACAATACGACAACATCTACACCATGGGTATGCGTGGCTTGCACGACGAGGCTATGAGGGGCAGCACCGACCCTAAGGACAGAGCACGTACACTCGAGAAGGTATTTGAGCAGCAACGCGACATACTGGAGAAGTACAAGAAGAAGGATGCCAGCAAGTTGCAGCAGATTTTCGTGCCTTACAAGGAGACGCTCGACATCTACGATGCTGGGCTTCGTGTGCCAGAGGACATCACACTCGTGTGGCCAGACGACAACTACGGCTACATGAAGCGAGTGAGCAACACGGAAGAGCAGAAGCGCAGCGGTGGCAGCGGCGTGTATTATCACCTGAGCTACTGCGGTGTGCCACACGACAACCTCTGGCTTTCCACCACTCCACCGCAATTGATGTACGAGGAATTGCTCAAGGCATATACCGCTGGAGCTGATCGCTACTGGCTGCTCAACGTGGGCGACATCAAGCCAATGGAGATAGAGATGCAGATGTTCATGGACATGGCATTCGACTTCAAAGCTTTCAGCTACGAAAATGCCAACAAGTATCAGGCGCAATGGATGGCAAGCATCTTTGGCGAGGAGCATCTTGGCGACTTCCAGTACATCCTCGACAACTACTACCGCCTTGCGTGGGACAGAAAGCCTGAGTTCATGGGCTATGAGATGGAATGGGACACACCAGAATACTACCGACTCTACGACTCCGACTTCTCGTTCGAGACAGGATCGGCACAGAAGCGCCTGCAGGAGTATCAGGACATCTGCTTTGCCTACGACGCCATAGAGCAAGCCGTAAAACCAGAGCTGCAGCCATCACTCTACGAGATGCTGGGATATTCCACTCACTCGGCTTATCAGATGAACCGCAAGTTCCTCTATGCGCAAGTCAATCACGAGACAGGCAACCCGATGTATGCCGCCCAGTCGCTCGATGCCAACACAAAACTCCAGCAGCTCATTGACCGCTATCATGCCCTGTTCGGTGGAAAGTGGAATCAGATGATTTCGGAGATTCCGCCTGGCTTCACGGCAATCTATCAAAACATGCCTGACCTTGTGACAGAGCCAACAGATGCCTATCGTCTGCCCGACAACCAGCGTCACCCAGAACTGCTGCACAAGATTGACTTCACCAAAGCAGAGATCTCCGCTCCTTTCCGTCTGCTGGAAGGTATCGGCACCGACTGGCAAGCTCTACAGATGGGACAGCCGCTTGACTTCACTACAACAGGTTCCATCGACCTGCCTATTCCTGACGTGTGCAACGGACAGGATTCCGTATCCGTATGCATCAGCGTTGTGCCGATGTGGCCAGTGGCTTACGACCGAAGCAACAAGATTGCCGTCAGCGTAGATGGTTCTGCTGCCGTAGAGTGCGAAAATCAATTCAAGGAATGGGGACGCGAATGGAAGATTCAGGTGCTGGAGAACCGTAAGGATTTCGTTCTCACCTTCCCGCTCGACAAGTCAAAGAGTGCGCATCGCCTCACTCTCTCCATTGTTGACCCTGGTCAGATTGTACAGAAGATAACTATTCAATAAACACCTCTATCTAACCTACATTATTCATGCTTCATAATGTAGGAGTTAATAGTTAAAAGTTAATAGTTAAAAGTTGCCATTCGGAACCGTTTTTCCGCAAACTTGCAACTTTACAACTTAAAAACTCAACTTTTAATTTTTAACTATTAACTTTTAACTCCTGTATGAGTAATACAGGCTAAGCTTTACAGAAAATAATGAGCAACAATTACCTCGCTTCAAAGCCACGATATGAGATTCTGGACGGGCTCCGTGGTGTAGCTGCTATCCTTGTAGTGTGTTTTCACCTGTTTGAAACCTATTCGGCAGGTGTGACGCACCAGATTATCAACCATGGCTATCTGGCTGTGGATTTCTTCTTCATGCTATCGGGATTCGTCATCGGCTATGCCTACGACGACCGACTTGCAAGCGGAAAGATGACCACATGGGATTTCCTCAAGCGTCGCTTCATCCGTCTGCATCCATTGGTGTGCATTGGAGCGCTCATTGGCTTCCTGCTCTTCTACTTTGGCGGAGGTCCTGAGTTCGGCATTATGGCAGATGCGCAATGGTCACAGCTCATCGTGTTGCTGCTCATTGCTCTCACGATGATTCCAGTGCCTGGCAGCATGGATGTGAGAGGATGGAGTGAGACCTATCCGCTGAACGGTGCCACGTGGTCGTTGATGCTCGAATACATAGCCAATCTGCTTTATGTGCTCATTATCCGTCGTTTGGGCAAGGTGGCATTGGGCATTTGCATTGCTGTCTTTGCTCTTCTTACACTCTCCCTGACGTTCAATCTCGATCCTTTCGGAGTATTCCCTGAGAGTGGAAATTATGCGGCTTACACCGTCATTGGCGGTTGGGGTGTTGATGCAGCTCAGCTCTACATCGGTTTCACCCGATTGCTCTATCCATTCTTCGCTGGCTTATTGCTCTGTCGCATGGGTAAGTTCATCACGGTGAAAGGAGGCTTCTGGTGGTGTGCATTGATTATCATCATCTGTCAGTCGATGCCGCGTGTAGGCGGTGCTGATCCTGCCAATTTCTGGATGAATGGTCTCTATGAGTCGATTGTCATTCTTGCCGTATTCCCATTGGTTGTGGCTATGGGTGCTGGCAGTAAGGTGGTTGGAGAGAAGTCGCAGAAAATCTGCAAGTTCCTTGGCGACCTCTCCTATCCTCTCTACATCACGCATTATCCACTCATCTACATGCAGATGGGATGGAAAGAAACACATCAAGACGCACCTCTCGACCAGCACATCCTCGTTGCCATCAGCATTTTCTGCATAGCCATTGCCATGGCTTGGGCATCGTTCCGATTGTATGACGTTCCAGTTCGCGAGTGGCTGAAGAAGAAGTTGTTTAAGTAATCTTCGAGACTTTCTTGAAAATTAAAATGTTTAGATGCAGACGATGATAGAAGGCATCCTTCTATCAAGGGCATGCAGGCAATCTGTGATCAACTGATGGAAGCTATCAAGAAATAATGATGTAATAAAAAGGAGGCTATATACAATGAAACAAAGCAGGAACAACCAAATTACGCGAGTCAGCATCGTAGGAATAGGCGCAAATGCGGTGATTGCCGCCTTCAAGGTCGTTGTCGGTCTTCTCTCCAACTCTGTTGCTGTGCTGCTCGATGCTATCAACAATGTGTCGGACGCATTGTCGTCTGCCATCACGATAATAGGCGTAAAGCTGGCAGGAAGGAAACCAGACAGCAAGCATCCTTTCGGCTATGGCAGAGTGGAGTATTTCAGCGCCATTCTTGTGGCAGGAATCATCTTTGCCGCTGGTGTTTCTTCTATGATTGAATCGGTAAAGGCAATCATCAATCCTAAACCTACCTCTTTCACATGGGTTTCGGTGATGGTCATCGTCGTTGCCATAGTCGGGAAACTGATACTGGGACGATACTTTCAGATTCGTGGCAAGGCGCTCAACTCCGACGCACTTGTGGCAAGCGGTCTTGAAGCGTCATACGATGCTGTGCTTTCTGCCGCCACTCTTCTGGGCGCTGCGGTGTCGATGCTGTGGGACATCAACATTGATGGCTACATCGGTGCTGTGATTTCGGCATTCATCATCAAGACAGGAATAGAAACACTTCTCGATCCTCTCGGCAAGGTCGTTGGAAAGAAAGTGGAAGGAGATCTCGCCACAGCCATCAAGAGCAAGGTGAAGGAGGTGCCTGGTGTGCTTGGCGCATACGACCTCATTCTTCACGACTATGGTTCTGACAAAGCCATAGGTTCGATTCACATCGAAGTGTCCGACACGCTGCCTTCACATCAGATTCAGAAGATTTGCCGTAACGTCGCTGCCCTTATCTATTCGGAATTCAAGGCAGTAATGACAGTAGGCATCTATGTCATGAACGACACCAACCCGGAAGTGATTGACATGCACGAGGACATTCGCCAGATGGCAATGTCGCAAGACGGTGTGCAGCAGATGCACGGATTCTTCGTAGACGAAGAAGAGATGGCATTCGACATTGTCGTTTCCTTCGATCATGACGCACCTGCCATCAGCCAATGGCTTGAAGAGCAGATAACAAAGAAATATCCAGGCAAGAAAATACACATCACTATAGATACGAATTATTCTGGGTAAGTGAACAAAACTCACAATCTTGATATAGAAGATTGCAATACGAAAATTAGAAACGCGTACCGCTTCGCGACAAACGCTATTTTCATATTGCGAGAAAGTTGCAATACAATAATGCCATCCAAGATGACAGAAAAACTCACAAAGATGAAACACTTACACACCATACTCACATTATGCCTCCGCCTATCGACAGCCAATGCATCAGCTGTCGACCGCTGTGTAACTTTCAAAACCTCAGAGCAAGCTTCCCTGCAATATAGCCGAGTTGGAGTAATTTTTTCATCCAATTTCAATAAAACGAAAGTTTTTCTTGATGATATTTGTGGATAATTTTATAATTTTGTACTCATAAGAATAACAATCGACTAAAAAATAGAGATTAACAATACAAGAAAATGAAAAAGGTATTTATTTTACTCATGCTGATAGCATTGCCTGTCATCGCATCTGCTCAAGCCAAGAAGGTGTCAATCCTTGGTGACTCATATTCTACGTTCCAAGGACATAATCCAGAAGGCTACGCTCCATTCTACCCTAACGACCGAAATGATGTGACAGAGGTGGCACAAACGTGGTGGAGCCTCTATATCAAAGCCATGGGTTATGAACTCGAACAGAACAACTCATGGGGAGGTACAACCATCTGCAACACAGGTTACGGACATAGAGACGTGACTGCATCTTCGTTTAATGCACGCGCCGGCATGCTGGGAAATCCTGACATCATCTTCCTGTTCGGTGGCACCAACGATGCTTGGGCAAACTCTCCAATAGGCGAATACAAGTATGCCGACTGGACAGACGAAGACTGCAAGGCATTCCGCCCTGCATTGGCTTGCCTGCTCAATAAGCTCCGTACACTCTACCCTAAGGCAGAGATCTATTCAATACTCAATACTGAACTCAAGGAGGAAATCAACGAGTCGAGCCGCGAAATCTGCAAGCATTATAATGTGCAGCTCATAGAACTTGTTGACATCGAAAAGCAGAACGGTCATCCATCTATAAAAGGCATGCAGGCAATCTGCAATCAGCTCATGAAGGCTGTCAAACAAGGAAATAAACAAATCGACATACCAGCAAAAGAAAAAATGGCATTCAACATTAACGACTTCAAGTGGACACGCGAACCAAAGTCTTGCGTGATTGAGAACGGCACCATTGAGGTGAAAACAAATCCACACACCGACCTTTGGCAACGCACTTACTACCATTTCCGCAACGACAATGCTCCTGTATTTCAGATGAAGACCAAGGAGAAATTCTTCAGCTTCATCGTAAAGACCGATTTCACAGAGAGCCATCATCGCTTCGACCAGTGTGGCGTGGTGATGTATCTTGACTCAGAGAACTGGCTGAAGGGAAGCATCGAGTATGAGAACGAGCAGTTCCAGCACCTCGGCAGCGTAGCAACAAATCATGGTTACAGCGACTGGGCTACAACCGCCATCCCTGCCGATGTGAAAAGCATGTGGTATCGCCTATCACGCCGTGAGGATGACTTCTGCATCGAATGTTCTGCCGACGGCAAGGAGTGGAGCCAGATGCGTGTATGCCACATGTACGAGGCGAAGGACGAAGTCAGCTTTGGCATCTATGCCTGCTCTCCTGAGGACTCATCATTCAAGGCAGTATTCACAAATATGCAGTTGACAGAATGTGCATGGAAAGCACACGACGGTCAGCAACCAGATGAGAAATAACGTCTGCTCTTCTCAAGGATGTGCATGTTTTAGAGACTTAACCCTTATTTGCTGCTTTCTGAATCAAGCGGCATAACTCTATGCTTTGTGATTTCTGGTATTCATTGCTGTCCGTGTCTTTAGATGGCTCTTGCTCGCCCATGTGCCACCAGATGGCCATCTCTTCTTCATAATCCAGAGGGAGAAGACATCTGTGCTTCAAAATAGACACGGAACGTTTGCCATGACCTTTGTCCAGATTAACTCGGATGCTCACAGGTTGACCATTAAACATAACATACTGGTCGGCTTTACAGACATCATGAAGAAGAGAGCAAATGATTACACTATTTTCAGGAAGTCCTGCCTCTTTGTTCAGTTCCAGAGCTTCCTCACATACCTCCAACGAATGTTTGACAAGACCTCCTTTGAAATTATTATAATGAATGGAGGCTGGAGCGTCAAAGAAACTATTTGCTTCAAGCCAATGAATCACACTATCGATATTCTCTCTACCTGTGGAGCGAAGAAGAGCTATGAACTTATCTTTTGACGATTGCTCTTTAACGCCCAAAGCTCTTCCGAACGCATTCTCACTCAAGTCGCCACATGTGGCAAGGGCAAACTCAACGGTTTCAAAGTTATAGTTTTGAAGATGAGTCATGAATACCCTTGCTACAACATCAGAAGGATTTCTGAATACTCCACATCCCCATGCACCAAGTATCAACACCTGCACACCTTCTCTGGCAGCAACATCAAATATCTTATTAATACGTGAAGTAATCTGAGCCTCATAGTCAGCTGGCATGGCATTGCCTCTCCACAGCTCAGGTGCCGCACTAGTGATGACATCCACAAAATACCAATCCTGTGGATTCATCATCTTTGGATAGACAGGATGAGTTCGTTCGTCGGTCTTAAACACAACAACATCAGGCGTATAAATCAAATCATCATTGCCCATGTGATTGATCTGATGTGCTTCCAACTGACGAATATGCTTCTCATAGTAATCATGCGTCATAGCCTACAGACAAGGAAGGAGTGTAGAACAACGACAAAGAGATTCCTCCTGAGCGCCAGCGCTGAATGGTGCTCCACCTATTCTGTTATTATTGGCAAAGTTCAAAACTGCCACCTTCTTCCCTTTGTAATCTTTCGCTGCCTCAAAGCTTCTTTTGCCAGAGATTACAATATTTGTGTTACACTCAGAGGCAGGCTCTTGATGAATATCCTCCTCATGCGACACCATGAACTGACGATGAACTGAGTGCTGTATGGCTTCCTGCAATTCAGGAATAGTTTTATACTGATGCATAGTGTCAGTCATCACCTCATAGTTTATCTTTTTATAGTTTACCGTATTAAAAGTGTCCTCCATAAAATATTGATTAGTTAAAATTCACATACCATGAGCATTTATGATCGCCATTACTCGGGCATTGTGACTGAAAATGAAACTGAAAGATGCCTCAAAGAGGACGTATCAAATATCGAAAACTCCTACTTGTGTATTATATAAATAATTCAACTTTCACAAGTTTGCAACTTGCTCGTTTTTAGGAGTTAAAGAGGAGTTATCGCTTCGCTCGGAGTTAAAGAGACGTTTGCCATGTCAGACATTTGTCACTTTAACTACCCTTTAACTTCTCTTTAACTACCCTTTAACTACAGGGGCAAGTGGAGCGAAACTTGTATAAATAATTTTGAACATCTACTTATAATAAAGATTTTATAGTTTTAATTGCGGATTCTGCCATGTTAGAACACCAATGGTAAGAAGCATCCTTTTTTGGGGGGGTACCTAAATAACATGCTACACGACCAGCATTTGCACCACTTGGATGAGCAAGAGCAATAATATCAGCATTTATTACACCTTCATCCTTTAACTTGCAGAGCATAGCGTAAACTCCTGGACCTAAACCTACATAAAGAACTGCATCTTGGTATGAAGCACAATCTTTAACAAATCCTTTACGAAACATCTGCTGAAGAGACTCCACCTTGTCAATCTGTTTCACCTCCTTAACATCGTCTTCGATTCATCACCGTTCCTATTTGTAACTACAAATGTGGCATCTTTCAGTAATGAAGTCATTTCTACAAGATCAAAATCCCCTTCCCAAAGCGTAGAGCAGCTGTCTATTCCCAAGAGATTATTAACACCAACATAATCCAACATGCGTATAAGATTTCCTCGCATATTACCACCAAAAGCATTGATTCGTTTTATTTCTCTTGGTGATAATCCATCGCGAGAGTTTTCCAGCTGACTATTGCCAGGGGTAATGCCGACAATGACAACCTTAGCAGAGGGGTTAACGTAACCAAATTCAGTCTTTTCAAAGATGTAATTTTTCATTTGATTAAAATTTCAAAAGTTCATTTTCGATGCAAATATAGCAATATCAGAAGAAACGAGCAAGTGAATGATACGTATAACAAGAAAATGCTAATAATAGAACAAGGCATTCTAATAACACCTCAAATGCTTTTCATTTTCAGGGAAATGCCATGATTGCAATCAGATTGTTCATAATGCAAGTGCTATCGGTCTCATTGTGAAATGGGATGAGATTAAGGTTTGTGAGGTGGCTTAATCTATTTATATACAATAAAAGCGTCCCAAAAAGAACGCTTCACTGAAGTGTATAACATCTATAATTTACTTCTTCGACTTTTGAGTTCACGCATAATCTTGAAGTAAAATTGATGGTACTCCATGTTATCAGAGTCTTGCTCGATGTCCGATGAAATGTTACTAGCGATTTCTGCTAATGATTCATCTGTAAGAAGGTCATAATGACCATCAAACATTTCAGCAACAAATGCAGCGTCACTCGGCATGTAAAGGTTGAATGCCTTCATTCTATTGCTATATCCCTCTGTCAATACCTTATTTACACTTTCCTTAATAACTCTGTGTAATTGACTTTCTGTTAATCTAATTCTATTTTTCATATTTCTATTACAATTTATATTTTGTTTTATTTAACAATAAATAGTAAATAGAATTTGTTTTTTATAGAAAAAAGTGATATTTTTGTGAGAAAGTTAATATTTATAAGTAAATAAATAATAAAATTCAGATTATGGTAACAAGAGAACATATACTTGAAACTAAAAGACAATGTGACGAAATAAGAAAAAAGTATGAACATAGAAAATTAAATGAAAATAAAATTCAATTTAATTCTATTGAAGAAGTTATGGAATATTATCATGCAGAACCATTAGATGAATTTGAGAAAAGATTTATGAGCGATGAATAATGATTATAATTTCAGATAAAGCAAAAGAAATACTAGAAAAATACAAAGAACGGTATTCAGATTATAAGACTCCTCAAGAATTCGGAAGAAGTGCATTTTGGAATTGGCGTAGGCAAATATCAAATAACATGAACAGTTTGGATAGGGAGGACTTAAATGATGGAGATTACCAAACTTTTTCCATGAACTATTGGGGTGACATTATATATGGCAAATTCACATTACCGAATAATCAATATATTGTTGTTATTGAGGATTTCAAGTTTGATGATGATAATTTTCAAGAATGGCTAAACCATGATGAAATAACAGATAGAACCACACGAACGAAGCCAAATGCACAAACACCAATGTCTCAAAATTGGCACACTTCAGGAACTTGCACCAATGGATTTCAAATAGTATGGTATGAAGATGAATACAATCACACCATGTTCAACTATTCATATGATGGCAAGATTGTATATACCAAGAATGATGGAACTCCAATGACCTTCACAAAGGTCACTGATTTTAAGAATAATACCGCCTATGCACATTATTACAAATGGCAATATGTACTGAAAAGTGATGGGGAATGTGTAAGATTGGGTAATACTGATATGATGCCACATAAAGAACGTAATGTTACTCAAGCAGAATATAACTATTATAAAAGATATGGTTTAGGGGATAATACCGAAAGAATAGGTCAAATCATTTCCGAAACAATCAATAATTATCTTGTAAATAATCTTCAAATGCTTTTTCTATTACTTTTATAACATTGTTAAATTTATCTGTATTACCGTTTGAATTGTGAGTAAACTCAAATTCAGTATTTTTCTTTGAAGTTAATCTAAAAAGAATTGAGAGCATTAAAGTTATTATCGATAATTTTAGTATTTTTGCATTTGTGAAGAAGACAAGCTTTGCGGCAACTAATCAGGCATGCTTTCCTCTTGCCATCCTTGAGGTAAACTTAGTTAAACTTGTCATCACTTCAAGAGAGCATAGGTATTAAGAACACACCTACGAGGATGAACATATTAATAATTTTGATTACCTACTTAAACTTCAACTTTCCATAGAATAATAAAATGCACGAAATCGGTTTAGAATTGAAAATAGAAAGTGGAAAAATCATTTTCTCTTATCGTGGAAAAGATTATGAAATTAAATCTAATCCCTATGAGCCTTGCACCTATATCTGTCAAGATGGGCAGATACTGCATACCCTTCGTCATGGTTTTGAGACTTCGGAAATAGAAAAGATGATTTTGGAAGACGAGCAGTTCAAGTCTATTAGCAGCAGAATGATAGGACAAAACGCGCTTATCCAAATCTTTGCAGCTACGATAGATGACGGACGGTCCGTACTGACTTTCGACTATGCAGAACGATTAGCAGATAAAAGACAAAATAAAGACCACGAATAAACTGTTTTGACCACTTATTTGTTTCTAACACAATCAATCCATATATAGAAATGATTATCACTCTTCTAGCTCTCTCTGCATTGACCTTCAGCAGCGAGAAGCATCCATCCGAACAACTTACAGTAGAGATACACGATTCATTAAAGTTCGGCTGTGATTACCATAACCCATTGCTCGACCACATCTACACAGCCGACCCAACGGCTGTGGAGCATGAGGGAAGACTCTACGTGTATGGCACCAACGACCAGCAGCAATGTGACGAGGTGCATCCCGACAGCGCCAACACCTACGAGCATATCAATTCGCTTGTCATGATGTCAACTCGCGACATGGTAAACTGGACCTACCACGGACAGATACACACCAAGCAGCTGGCGCCATGGATTATCGCATCGTGGGCTCCAAGCGTCTGCTCGCGACGAGAAGAGGACGGACAGACACATTTCTACCTCTATTATTCAAACAGCGGCTTCGGCACAGGCGTATTGACATCAACATCCCCTGTTGGCCCATGGACAAGTCCTTTAGACCACAGCATCGTCGATTCAAAGACTCCAGGATTGGGCGACTGCACCGTTCCCTTTGACCCAGGTGTCGTTATTGATGACGAGGGTAACGGATGGCTGGCTTTTGGTGCAGGCAAAGCTCGCCTTGCACGTCTCAGCAAAGATATGCTTGCGTTCGACAGTCCTTTTGTCACTCTTCCTGCCCCATATCATTTCGAGGCAAACGAACTGAACGTCATCGGTGGCAGACTTGTCTATACTTACAACCTCGACTGGACAGACAAGGAAGGATGGAAAGAGAAGGCTGCTGTCCCTACCCGATGCAGCATGGGTTACATGCTTCCTGATGGCGACCCGCTCGATGAAAAGTCATGGCATTATCAAGATTACTACATAAAGAACCCTGGCGAGGACGGATTCGACTACAGCAACAACCACACGCATCTGCATAAGTACGAAGGCAAGTGGTACATCTTCCATCACACCATGATATTGAAGAACGCCAAACATCATAAGGGCGGCTATCGCAACATCTCTGTCGATGAGATAACCGTGGACGAAGCCACACAACACATCTCGTTCGCCCATGCCACCAACAAGGGGGTATCCCAGATTCACACGGTCAACCCTTTTGAGCAGCAGGAGATGGAGGCAACATTCGCCACACACCGCATCTGCTTCGAGGAAGACAGCACCACCTGCGGCAACATGTTAGTCAAGTCAGATGATGTGGGAGCCATAAAGGTCAAGGGGGTTGAGTTCAGTCGCAAAGGCAAGTCACTTGAATTCGTTGCCAGCGGAAAAGGTCAGATTGACGTTCATCTTGACAATCCCGATGGAGAACTGATTGCCAGCACATTCATCAATGGCGACACCAGCACCTCGCTGCTTTCCAAGCCCAAGGGTATTCACGACCTCATCTTCATCATTAGTGGCGAAACGCTAAAAGTGGATAAATGGAAATTTAACTTTTAACATTTAACATCTTGACTTATCTTGCTAATACACACGCAAATACAAAGGAAAGGTGTTAAAAATATGGTTTTAATTGTCTTTGAACTTTTAACAAAACGGGTTAACTTCTATTATTCATAGCGCAGAAGAGCCATACTGGGCAATGAATATTATTGGTTAAATCGCTCTTCAGTTTTATTATAATTTCTTCTTTCTTTCACAGCGCTCACTCCGAAAATGCCTGCCATAAAGGGCGAGTGCTATAGATACCATAGGGCATGTGCGCCCATTTCTGATTGTGTTTTTGTGTTCTCATAGTTTTGTTTTGGTTACTTCCTTCGCTTGTCGGTCATACCCTACGGACAATGCCCGCTCAGTTAGTGGATAGATTTCTTGAGAATCTGCTTCCAAGTTGTAAGGTGCTGAATATCGACGCTCCCCAAAAGCAGAAACAACCAAAAGAAACAAACTGGAAACAAAAATTTCAAAA
>JAKSLL010000083.1 GCA_024401215.1 Bacteroidaceae bacterium | reverse complement strand
GGCTTTCAGCCCGTTTTGCCGTTGGGTATCGACATTGGTTATTATCCGCTACGCTCGGTAGTGCATGGCCCCCTGGGTATTTTTGTTGTTTGCAAACGCCCTGTAAGGGCAAAAGTGTTGATTCTTTGTTTGTTGAATAGGCTTTTGCCCTTACAGGGCGCATCCCACCAACATTCCCAATACCCAAGGCGTCGCTTCGCTTGCCATTGGGCTATGTAGCTCATTGGGCTTTCAGCCCGTTTTGCCGTTGGGTATCGACATTGGTTATTATCCGCTACGCTAAGTAGTGCATGGCCCCCTCTAAGACTCCTCAATTAGTGACATTTTGCATTGCACATCCCATCCGCATGGCGTCTCCTTCCATCACAGGGAGGGCAGGGGAGACTTTTTAAAAACACTCATCACTCGTCACAAACAGCCTTTAACTTATTGTAAATCACACTTGTATGGGTGTGACGAGTGTGTGACGAGTTGCAAACAACTCGTCACAGTGCTAAAGGTTTATATTTCAGTCGTTTACAGGCTGATTGTGACGAGTGACGAGTTAGTTGCAAAATTCATTTCCGCAGGTGTCAACTTTTTTAGCGTTAACCGCAAGGCACTATCAACTAACTCAGTACGTATTCAAGGCAAGTGTCAACCTGAGCAGTATAAACTAATTATGTATCACCAACAATCTATACCATACAAGCCATACAATCAGTACCTTACACCAGCACTATGCACTCAAAGCGTGAATGCTGCTATGCAGCAGTTGTGAATGACATTATTCACACGGCATGAATAATGCTATTCACACGGCATGAATGACAGCATTCACCCGAACTGAATGGCAGCA
The DNA here is from genome assembly GCA_024401215.1 of Bacteroidaceae bacterium. GTDB lineage: Bacteria > Bacteroidota > Bacteroidia > Bacteroidales > Bacteroidaceae > Minthosoma. Next base: position 17,334 of record JAKSLL010000083.1, on the reverse strand, counting down.
TCTGCTTAGCAAGAAAGTCTCGCCATAACAGGACACCGCACATCGAATGCACGAAAGACACAAAAATGGTTGTACGACGAATCTTTGTTAAAAAAGTGTCAAGACTAATTGCGTTTTCTCGTTCTATATATAATAATGTACGAAAAAATGCTTAACTTTGTCATCATTATATAAAAGTTACTTATTATGGCAACAAAACTAACTACTTGTAACAATAGCTTTGAAGCTGAACTTATCAAGGGACGACTTGAGTCAGAAGGTATTGGATGCGTGCTTCAGGGCGAAGGTGTGTCTGTTCTTTATGGCGGAATTGGTGCTATGCCTGTCAATGTCCTTGTATGTGAGGAAGATTTGGAGAAAGCGAAATCAATAATTGAAGACCAAGACTGATAAAATATTGATGAAAAAATTACTTGCTATATTACTGCTGCTGTGCTGCTCGTCAATGTTGTCGGCACAGTCGAATGCTGATGAGACGAAGGCGGTGCTCGCTTTTGTGCAGAAGGCAATGAATTTCAATAAGGTTGTGCCTCAGGAGAAGGTGTATATGCACTTCGACAATACAGGCTACTTCGAAGACGAGACTATATGGTTTAAGGCGTATGTGACTCGTACCGACAACCAGCGTCCCACCGACTTGAGCAAGGTGCTGTATGTTGAACTGCTCAATCCGAGCGGCGATGTGGTGAAGATGCAGAAGTGGCCTATCGACAACAAGGGAATGGCAGTGGGCGACATGAAGCTTGACACGCTTCTCGGCACAGGATTCTACGAGGTGCGAGCATATACCCGATACATGACGAACTGGGGTGTCAACGCATGCTTCTCTCGTGTGTTCCCTATTTTCAAGGCTCCAAAATATGAAGGAGAATACTCTGACCTCACTATCAGCAATGTGCTCTACAAAGACCGCAACCCAAACAACCGCTCACTTACCGACTCTGTCTATGCCACAGCTTTGGCTGACGGCATACATAGCACAGATGTCAACAAGACTATCAGCGTGCGTTTCTATCCTGAGGGCGGCGATATGATAGTGGGCAAGCGTAACCGCGTGGCTGTGCTTGCTGTTGATGACAATGGCAACCCATACTCTGCCGATGCGCAGGTTGTCAATGCTGACGGCACTCAGGTTGCGCAGTTTCATACCGACTCCCTCGGACGTGGGCTCTTTGCTGTTACACCTGACGGCGGGGCGTTGACTCTCAAGATGAACAATATCAAAGACAAGCAGCAGTCGTTCGCACTCCCGGCAGCCAAGCAGAATGGATGCGCCCTGACAATAAATACTGTCGATGAGATGCCGCTCGTCACCATACAGTCAACGGATGCCGTCTGCGGTCGCCTGCTCGGTTATGTGATTATGCATAATGGCAATGTCATCCATTGCGACACGGTGGTTGCCACACCTCTTGTGGAGGTGGAGCTTGACCGCGCAAGACTTGGCGAGGGCGTGAACCAGTTCACCCTGTTTGACACTCATGGAAGGATAATGGCTGAACGCCTGTTCTTTGTCTGTCCAAAGCAGAATGATGCCGACAGCATACGCATAGCCAATAAGACACAGCGTCTGAAGCCATGCGGCGAGATAGAGCTGGAACTCACAGCGCAGCCAAATGCGTCGATATCATTCTCTGCCATCGACGCAGCAACGATGAACAACGGCAAGCAGGGCAATATGAAGACATGGATGCTGCTCAGCTCGGAGGTGAAAGGCTTCATCAGCAATGTTGACTATTATTTCGAGGCAGACGATGAGGCTCATCGCAAATCTGCCGACTTGCTTATGCTCATCCAGGGATGGCGCAGATATGACTGGAGCCTCATGACGGGGCTTACTGCTTTTGAGAAGCCTCAGCCAATAGAGGATAAGTTCTACATCAACGGACAGCTCAAGCAGTTCAGCAAGCGCAATGGGGTGACAGGCGTCTCTCTTGAGGCGTTCCTCTTCAACGAAAGAGGGCAGAGCCTTACAGGCACGACCACTACCGACGCTGACGGCAATTATGCTTTCGAGCTGCCTTTCCTCGATGGCGAATGGCAGATGCAGCTCTTCACCCGTCTCAACGACAAGAGAAAGAGCTATCTTGTGGGCGTTGACCGACAGTTTTCACCTTCAGGACGCTATATCTCGCCTTCAGAGGCTTGCGCTATCCTGCCTCAGGCGCCAAATCTTATGCTGCGCAACTTGAACAGCAATGATGAGGAGTTCATCCCTATCACACGCAAGAATCATGTGCTGCAGAATGTTGTCGTCAAAGGCAAGCAGCGCTATTTCACAAATGACAATTTCCGCTACAAAGATGAGGGTTACGGAAGACGCTTCGCCACACTCTTCTACGATATAGACAAAGAGCTTGACAACTTGCGTGACAATGGCGAGAAAGACCCTACAATCTTTGAACTGCTCTGCAGAAAGAATGCTCTCTTCAATAATCCAGAATGCAAAGACCTTCCAACGCCTCCTACAGATGCGATTGACGGAATGTGGAAAGGCCATCTGTCTTATTCTCACCGTCCGATAAAATGGATTGTTGACAATGGCAACACCCAGCATGTTATGGTAGTGGATTCTGCTTCTTCGCCTGTCATAAAGCGCATTCTCAACAGCGCAGAGGTGAGTATTGTTGATGACCATGATAAGTTTGATGCTGTGACGTCTGAGGCTGGTGCTGCTGGCGATGATTTCTTCCCTATGTGGGCTGACGAGGTGAAGTCGGCGTATATCGTGCCTGGCAGCCCAGAGGAGACAGACATGGCTGTGCGCATTTATCTCTATATGCACCGTCGTTTCTCTACCGAAAGTCAGAAAGGCATACGACGCACATATTTCCAGGGATTCAACACTCCGTCAACATTCCAGATGGAGAATTACGCTGTCATCCCGCCTATGGAGGACTATCGCCGCACCATCTACTGGAATCCGTCAGTCACTACCGATGCAAGCGGAAAGGCTACGGTGAGGTTCTACAACAACTCTACCTGCCAGGATATGTATATAAGTGCAGAAGGCATGGATGCCGATGGCAGAATGATGGTCAACGAATAAACTAAATAACTAACAATGAAAAGAATAATTATTGCAGCATCTCTTTTGCTGTCAACAGTCTCTTTGCCACTCTCTGCACAGAATCTGCAGAAAGGCGACTATGGCTATCTCTATTGCCACATGAGCGACAATGGCGAATTTACAGCTTATGCCCTCTCTCGCGACGGTCTTCATTACCATGACCTTCTTGAAGGCAAGGCTATCATGAATCCAGAGCAATATGCCCTCATCGAGGGTGGACAGCGTGACGCCTATATCTGCCGCAAGTCCGACAGCGGCAAAGGGTATCTCATGGTGACTACCGACATGTGTAACCGCAAGAGCCGCACATGGTTCAACTACGGCATCAACCTCTTGAAGAGCGATGACCTCATACATTGGACTTCAACAACCTTCGACTTCCGTAAGGGCAACGCCATATTCTGCGACCCAGAAAGTCCAGACGTAATAGCTGACTGGAGCAAGATAAACCGCGTCTGGGCTCCTCAGACATTCTGGGATCCTGACTATGTGTGGCCAGACGGCGAGAAAGGCGGCTACTTCATTTATTATTCAATATGGAGCGATAACGAGGGTGACAAGTACGACCGCATGGTGTATTCTTACGCCGACAAGTCTTTCACGAAACTCACAAAGCCAAAGGTGCTCTTCGACTGGGGATATGCCACTATCGATGCCGACATCAACTATCTTGAAAGTGACGGACTTTACCACATGCTCATCAAGAAAGAGGGTGGGCATCCTGGCATTTTCCAGACAAAAGCTCCATCGCTCACAGGACCTTGGCCTGAGCCTGACGAGAAGGATTTTGTGAGCTTTGAAGGCAAGAAGAAGTGTGAGGGTTCAAGTGCTTTCCAGATTGTAGGCGAGAAGGGATGGCGTGTTGCGTATATTCAGTATAGCGATCGCCCTAAGCACTACCGCATCTGCCAGGCAGACGAGAATCTTGCAAACTTCCATGACCCTGTTGATATCGAAGGTGTAACTGGACCTCAGCATGGCAGTTTCATGCGCCTTACAAAGAAAGAATACATGAAACTTGAAAAGTGGGGGGCGAAGAAGGCGAAGCACTAACACATTATCATTTTTAGTTTCCCATTTTTACATGCAAGTATAAGGAAATGTGTACTTGTTGGGCGCTATAATGCAAAAAAAGCGATGAATAACGTATGTTTTCATCACTTATTCTTATATTTGTCATATAATTCTAAATCTTTAAATAGACAGGAAATTCCAGATGGACAAATTTTTCTTAAACGAGTCATTCGTTATCGACGAGAAAGTACAGGTTCTTACAATGAAGAACTCTTACAAAGTGTATGACGCTCAAGCACAGGAGATAGGCATGATAAAAGAGAACCTGCCAGCATCACGTATGATTCTCAGCTTGTTTATAAGCAAGGCTAACCTCCCTTTTGAACTTGACTTCTTCAATGCTGAAGGCAAGCAGATAGCAGCCATCAAGCGTGGCTTCACTCTCTTCACATCAAAATGCTCTGTTCATAACGAAGCAGGACAAATCGTCGGTTTCATAAAGCAGAAGTTCAGCCTCAAACCTAAGTTCACAATCCTCAATGCTTCTGAGCAGGAGGTTGCTGTAATCCAGGGCGACTGGATGGCTTGGGACTTCAAAATCACAGATAAGGCAGGCATGGAGATTGGTCAGGTGTCAAAGAAATGGAATGGCGCAATGAAGGAGTTCTTCACTGATGCCGATAAGTATAATGTCACTCTCTCTCCATCTGTGACAGATGAGAATATCCGTATCGCTGTCGTAGCTACAGCCGCTGCTGTAGATATGATTCTGAAAGAGAACAAGTAAAAGACAAAACATCCGACAACGAAATGATGTTTGTTACATAAAAGCGGATGTTTTAAACAAGGATTTAACCAAATTCAACTTAATTAGAGCCTTGGGGCTCTGGAAGTTATTTTTTATCGTTACTAAATACCCCTCAGTCAACATTATGTAGTTGGCTGAGGGGTGTTTTTTGACTTGTCCCGAATGGTCTTCCTCCCCATTGGGAGAAAGGCTTGGGGAGGGAAGCTTACTTCACCTTCACAAACTTGAAGTCTGTTGCAGAGACGTAGCCTGTTGTGGATTCATGGCGAGTCATATCCTCGTCGGTTGTCACGCCGTAAGTAACCTCTGTTGGCTCGGTGATGACGATGTTCTTGATGAACACATAGCTCCAGTCGCATTTGTGCCAGTCATCTCCGTACTCTCTGATTTTGCGTCGCTTGCTTGTAGGGAAATCGTCGACCATCTGCTTCACAAGATCCAAATCGAGAGTGTCGCTATATTCTCCGCAATAGCTGTCATCATAACTATCTGCCGAAGTCTCCTTCGTGATGGTGCGCCAGATATTGCCATGTGTGTTTTCTGTGTTTGGAATTTCTGCGAGCAGTATAGAGTCGCTTACGCCTACTTTTGCAAATATGAACTTATTCATGTTGTTTGACCTGACCGCTGCTGCGAGGTGGTAAGTGCCAGGCTGGAGCGAATCTGTCTTCTGTGCTGTGAAGAGTGTTGGCGAACTGTAATTGCATACGTCGATGTAGCGTACCGACTCATCACCATCCATGTACTCTCCAGAGTATGTATAGCGGTCGCTCTCGCAGTCTTGCGATCTTACCACTCTCCATCCATTCTTCTTATAGAAGTCCCAGTCTTCAAGGTTGTATGATATGCCGTCCATCGTATGCTCTGCCCTTATCTTCTGCTCTTCTGCAATTCTCTGCTCGCTCTGGACATTCAACACTTTCTGATAGTTGTTCATAGCTGTTGATGTGAATGCGACGAAGCAGACGACAGATACAACCCAGCCTACAAACCACAAGATGCGCTGCTTTGTTGTCATAGGCTTGATGCCTTTGAAAGAGCTTACTGCCGAATGGATGCAGCAGAAGAGTAGAATGCCTAAGTTGGCTACAAGGATGAGGCCTGCTATCGTTGCAGGTATTCGGAATGAACTTATTTGTTCAATATCTGTGATGGAGAATAAATTTCTACATATCAACTCAGAGTTGAAGATAAGTGCTGCCTCGATGCAGAGAAAGACGATGACAAGGATTCCGATGTTGATGGAAAGGATGATAGAGATGATGCCTGTCAGTCCGTTCCACATAGTTATGCCGTTGCTTTTCTTTGCTTTCTCTTTCTTTGCTGTCTGTTCTGTAATCTCTTCTGCGATGTTCTGAGGATTAACCTCCTTGCCCTTCATCTTCAGCTGGTCTTCAGGTGTTACAGCCTCTTTTGCAAACACAGCGATGAGGAAGTATGGCACTGCTGGGGCAAGAGCGAGCGGAGCGCAGAGCACCATCACGAAAAGTGCGGCTGCACCAAAGAATGCAGAGCTGAAAATGTTGCCTATTGTGAATGGGTTGAAACCGATGCCAAGCATCCAGAGAAAGCAGATTGCTGCGTATGCCCATCGCCATGCTGTGGCTGTGCCGCCCAAATAGTTGGCACATCCTGACAGTACGCCGCAGAACACCTTGTTGTTTCCGTCGCGGTAGAATTTTTTGCTGTGTGTGTTTGTCTTGCTGGCAGCCGCAGCAGCACCGCTCTTGTCGCTCTTTGTGGTGTTGTCTCCTTTTTCGCCCGCATCTTCGTCAGCAAAATCCTCTACATTGCCAATCTGCTTTATGATGTCTTGCACATTCTCAATAGTTATAGCCTCCTTGCCTTCTGCTTTCTGCTCGTCAAAGAGTTCTGCTATGCGCTCTTCAAAATCATCAACGATTTCGTTGCCGCCCTCCTGCTTAGAAAAGAAATTGCGGAGAGTGTCTATGTATTGAGAAAGCATTTCGTATGCGTCTTCGTCAATCTGGTAGAGACGGCCGCAAAGATTTATGGTGATATTCTTTTTCATTTTGTTTGTTGTGTTCTGGTTATTGATAAGTAATGATGTTAGTTTGAAGAAAGGCATCCAATCATGCCCGTCTAAATCTAAAATACTTGAATCTTGATTATTTGAGTTTTGATTATTTGAGTCTTGAAATCTTTAATGCTTGAGTTTTGAATTCTTGACTCTTAATTTTTTACACTTAACTCTTATCTTCTAATTCTGGTATCAGCAGACTCATACCTTTCAGGTTATGTACTGTGTTTTCGAGTTCGCTCCATGAAGCGTCGAGCTGTTCGAGTGCTTCTCGTCCTTCGTCCGTTAGCAGGTAATACTTTCTTGGAGGACCTTGTGTGCTTTCTTGCCATTCGTAGGAGAGCACACCGTCGTTCTTCAGTCGTGTGAGCAGGGGGTAGAGTGTGCCTTCTACTACGAGCAGGTCAGCCTCTTTGAGTCTCTTGATGATGTCGGATGTGTAATATGCTTTTTCGCTGAGCAGCAGCATGATGCAGTATTCTAGCATCCCTTTTCTCATCTGCGATTTTGCGTTATCTACATTCATAATTTTCGATGTTTTTACTAATGTTTTTTGTCTCCAGTACTGTTTTACGCTGCAAATCTATGCATTATTTATGTACCTTGCAATACATAGTACATTAAAAATTACAGAAATTAACATTGTTTAACAAAAGATCGTATTAAAGGGCCGTTTGCCATATACAGACATTCGTCCCTTTAACTACCCTTTAACTCCGCAACAAGTGGAGCTTGCGACACTTATATACATTATTATATATGTCATAAATAAAGAACTATGGAGTGAGAAAACTGCACGAAACGGCATTTTATGATTTATTTGTTCCTGAAATCTTCATTAAACACCATCCGTTAATCAAAAACCATGTAACATTCGTAAAAAAAAGAGGTGGGTGAAGAAAAAACTCTTGCAAGGTGATTCTTTTTTCCATAACTTTGCATCGCAAATCGATTCCAATGGATATGAAAGGTTGGGATTGTTGTTGTTCCAAGAAAGAAATTTCTCAATAACATTAATAATCATTAAGTAAAGAGAGCGGAGCAATCCGAGCTCAAAGTAAAACAATTAAATAATTAAAGTAGTTATGAAAATGAACTGGAAGACAGGTATGATGTCAGTCTTATTGGCTGCAGCATTGGTGTGTCCAAGTCAGGCGTCAGCAGCCACAAAGAATGTGATCTGCGTGAAGACTAACACAGGCCAGTATTTCCCTGTAGTTCGTGTCAGCATGATGGTTGTACCTGACGGCGGCAGCACTTTCGAGATTGTTCTCAAGGATGGCGTTGGAGCTTCAAATGTGGAGAGCATCAGCTTCGAAAAGCACGAGGAGGAAGTCGATTACAGTAAGTATAAGACTGACTCAAATGGTGAAATACCAGTTGACTTATCGAAAAAAATCTATCTTCTCACAAGCACTGGTAAGTATTTCACTCTTAAGAGCCTCCCAGAGATGCAGGCTATCGAGGGTTCAAAGCTTTTCAATGTTGTAGCAGGTAGCACAACAGAGCCAAATGTGGAATCTGTTCACTTCTTCCGTAGCAACACTCCTGACGAGACTGCAACAGGTGTGGAAAGCGTAGCAGCAGAGGAGGAGCAGCTTACTCTTCAGACTCGCATCGCTTCACAGATGCAGATTTCTGGATGCGGCAACGCAACAAGTGCTGTCGTTTATGACACAGCAGGAAAGAAGGTTGGTCAGTTCCCTGTAGCAGATGGTATGACAACTGTCATCGTTAACGACCTTCCAACAGGTGTTTATGTTGTCAAGGTAGGAAACAAGGCCTTGAAATTCATGAAGAAATAATTTATTAAAACAAATCAAATTAAAAAGACAAGAATATGAAAAAAATATTTACTACACTTGCACTTGCTGCTGTTGCAGTGTCATCTTTCGCACAGTCTCAGCAGTATTTCCGTGTTGAGTTCACAGTGCCAATGACAGGATACAATGTGCCAAATGGTCAGAGCAACAACAGTGTTGCTGCTACAATGAAGGACAACTATGTTTACTGCAACCCAGAGCATGACTATCTTGACTTTCAGGCAACAGAAAACCCACTCGGTTTCCGCAGCACAACAAACTCTCCAACAGAGACTTCATCATTCTACATCAGCAACACACGTGTCACTCAGGGCGGTGTAGGCAAGGAGAAGTATCCATACGACTGTGACAAGATTAAGAAGATTACAGCTTACTCTATCCCTGTAGAGAAGGTTGTTCTCCTCGACTCAACAACAACTCACAAGATTACTTCTAAGGAGTTCGCTGGTGAAATGCCAAAGCAGAATTATTACATGGGTGCAGAGTTCACATTCAACCGTCTCCCACGCAATGTCGCTGAACTCAAGACTCTCATGGAGGATGAGAATGGCAACCGCGTTGAGGCTTGCAACAACCCACTCTTCATTGCTGCAGTAGGCTACCTTATCTGGCCTCGTCTCCTTGACTGCTCACAGGACTGCCGCGACATGTGGGACTACCTCTATGGCAAGCAGTACTCTGCTCTTAATACTGTCGGAATTGCTAACCAGACTTTCCAGAACGCTTGTATCTCACAGTATGATGGCAAGGACGCTGCAGGCGCATATGTTCACTACAACGCATTCCAGTTCTTTGCTGGTGCTACTCCAGGCAACGGCTACAAGCCAAACGGCAAGGGTCATGGTGTAGCTGACGGCCCTTACAAGGTTCGTGTTGCATGGGATGTTAAGGCAGACGCTATCTCTTATGATGGTCAGCGCAAGTGTGATGTAGCAAGCATCCTTCTCTTCCCTAACCCAGACGCAAAGACTAAGGATGATATGTCATTCGAGGATCCTGTAGGTCACCCAATCAAGCTTCGTTCAACAAAGAAGAACGGTTGGTTCCTCAGCGATGGTGAGAAGACTTATTATGCTAAGGGTAAGGCTCAGTATGATGATTCATTCTAATCAGAATATACTTCATATAAAAAACTCATAGAAAGATCGCCACTTCTGCTTCGGTAGAGGTGGCGATTATTTTTTGGTGTAAGCATACAATATGTTGTTTTTTATACGTTGTAAAAAGCCACAGAAAGAAATAATTCTGCAAAAAGATTTTGTCGGTTTAGTGAAATTGACTAATTTTGCGATACGATGAGTGAACCTATAGACAGACATATTACTTTTTACAGCTTTAAATATAAATTGACTTATGAAAAATTATTTTGACCTTACAGGTAGAGTGGCTCTTGTGACAGGATGTTCTACAGGGCTTGGTGTTCAGATGGCTCGTGCTCTTGCTAATCAGGGATGTACTATCATTCCTATTGCTCGTCGCCTTGACAAACTTCAGGAGGTGGCAAAGATGCTTACAGAGGAGTTTGGCGTTGAGGCATATCCTATCAGATGCGACATCACAGACACAGAGAATGTGGAGGCTATGGTGAAGGAGATTATGGACAAGTATGGACGCATTGACATTCTCATCAACAATGCAGGAACAGGTGCTGTGGCTCCAGCAGAAGAGATTACTGACGAACAGTTTGCGAATGAGATGAATATCGATTTATTTGGCTCGTTCAAAGTTGCCCGTGCTGTGGCAAAGCAGGCTATGATACCAGCAAAGTATGGCAGAATAATAAATATAGCATCAATGTACGGTCTTGTGGGCAATAAGATTGCTCCTGCATCACCTTATCATGCTGCGAAGGGTGGTGTGGTGAATCTCACTCGTGCGCTTGCTGCTGAATGGGGCAAGTATGGCATTACTGTCAACTCAATATGCCCTGGCTATTTTGTCACTCCTCTCACAAAGGAGACTCTCGACAGCCAGTGGTTCCAGGATTATGCAAAGGGCGCTATTCCAGAAGAGCGTTATGGCGTGGAAGGCGAACTCGATACTGCTGCTCTTTTCCTCTCAAGCCCAGCTTCAAGCTATGTGACAGGTGTGATGCTGCCTGTTGATGGTGGATATACTTGTATGTAGTTGGTTGTTTAGTTGTTTGGTTGTTTGGCGATTTGGTGGAGCAGCAACCTAAAACAGCTGTAATCAGGCAGATGAAACAGAGGCCGCACAAAATGACATACAGAAAAAAGAAAGCCGAAGTTCACGTTGGTGAGCTTCGGCTTTCTTTATGGTTCGTATATCCATCCATTGTCTCCGTGATAAATCATCTGTTTCGTCATACCTCCGTCAATGCAGATGTTTTCTCCTGTGATGAATCCTGCTTTCTCTGAACAGAGGAAAAGTACCATATTGGCAATGTCGTGAGGGTTGCCGACACGACCGGCAGGCTGCTGTATGGCGTCAGCACCTTCGTAAAGGGTGGTGTAGCTGTTAGTCTGTTCGTCGAATGTGGTATCAATCCAACCAGGTGAGATGCTGTTTACTCTCGCCTTGCCTGCAAGGCTTATGGCGAGGGCATGGGTGAGTGACGCTATGCCTCCTTTAGCTGCTGTGTAGCTTTCTGTTTGCGGCATGCTCATCCTGTCGCGCGATGAAGATATGTTGACAATGGATGCGCCAGGGGTGAGATGCTCTTTCAGAAGTTTGACAAGATAGAAAGGGGCGGTGACTCCAACGCTGAGTGCGTATTGAAACTCCTCGTAAGTGCAGTCGTCAATTCCTCTCATGACAGGAAGGGCATTGTTGATGATGCAATCCACCTTGCCATATTTTTCTATGATAGTGTTGGCAAATGCTTCAAGGACATCCTTGCTGGAGATGTCACCAACAAAATGTTCGCCTTCTTGTTTGTCGATGATACAAACATGAGCGCCAGCCTTCTTAAATTCGTCAGCAATGCACTTGCCAATGCCTTGCGCGCCACCTGTTATTACTATTACTTTATCCTTGAAATCCGTCATCTTTGTTGGGGGCTATGAGTTCTCTTTCATCTCTTCAAGTTCCATGCATGCTTCTGTCCACTCTTCTTCTGCTGCTGAGAGCTGAGATTTGAGTTCACCATATTTTGAGAATAGTGACTGGTCGGCGGCTCCTTCTGGTGTGGCGAGCTTTGCCTCAATATCGGCAATAGCTTCTTCCAAATCCATGACTTTCTTCTCTGCCGTCTCGACAGCTTTCTCAGCTTTTTTGATGAGTTTGTTGCGCTCTTTCAGCTCTGAGTACGAGAGTGAACTGGTGTTTTGGCTGTTTTCTTTATGGCTGCTTTGTATGTTGTCGCTGTTTGATGATGGCGAACCTGCGCTGTTCATCGTGCGGCCGAGTTCGTTGAGTGATTCAATCTGCTTCTTCTGAAGGAAATCATAGATGCCTCCGAGATGCTCTTTGACTTTTCCGCCTCCAAACTCATAAACCTTGTCAACGAGTCCGTCGAGGAAGTCACGGTCGTGAGACACGATGATTGCTGTGCCGTCGAAGTCTTTTATGGCTTGCTTGAGCACATCCTTCGACTGCATATCGAGGTGGTTGGTAGGCTCATCGAGGATGAGGAGGTTGACAGGTTCGAGCAGAAGGCGTATCATGGCGAGTCGGCTGCGCTCTCCGCCAGAGAGCACCTTCACAAACTTGTCGGAAGCTTCCCCTCCGAACATGAATGCTCCGAGTATGTCGCGAATCTTCAGTCGGATGTCGCCTTTCGCAACGCGGTCGATGGTGTCGAATACTGTGATATCTCCATCGAGAAGTTGTGCCTGATTCTGAGCAAAATAGCCTATCTGTATGTTGTGACCTACTTGCAGCTTTCCTTCAAAACCGCCCTGTATAGGTTCGATGCCGGCAGAGTCCATGATGCACTTGACGAGTGTTGATTTGCCCTCGCCGTTATTGCCGACGAATGCCACTTTCTCGCCTCGCTTGATGGTGAGGTTCACATCGGAGAATATGATGTGGCTGCCGTAAGCCTTTTGTGTGTCCTCGCATATTATCGGATAGTCTCCTGAGCGGAGGCAAGGAGGAAACTTCAGTCGCAATGACGATGTGTCTATCTCGTCAACTTCGATAGGCACAATCTTCTCCAGCTGCTTGATGCGTGACTGCACCTGATTGGATTTTGTAGGCTTATAGCGGAATGCCTCAATAAAAGCCTTGATTTCTGCTATCTCTTTCTGCTGGTTCTCGTATGCTCTGAGCTGCTGCTCTCTGCGTTCATCTCGCAAAGCTACGTACTCGTCATATTTCACCTTGTAGTCGTTGATGCGGCGGCAGGTGATTTCTATTGTTCGGTTTGTGACGTTATTGATGAACGCCCTGTCATGGCTTACAAGTATGACAGCATTAGCGCGCTGGGCGAGGAACTGCTCGAGCCATTGTATAGAACCGATGTCGAGGTGGTTGGTAGGCTCGTCAAGAAGAAGGAGGTCGGGCTTTTGAAGGAGCAGTTTGGCAAGTTCGATTCGCATGCGCCATCCTCCAGAGAATTCGGAGGTAGGGCGGTCAAAATCTGAACGCTGAAATCCCAATCCTTGAAGTGTGCGCTCAAGTTCTGCATGGTAGTTTGCTCCGCCCATCATGGTGAAGCGGTCATTCTCGTGTGTGAACTTCTCTATAAGCGCCATATAGGATTCTGATTCATAGTCTGTGCGTGACGCTATCTCATCGTTCATCTTGTTGAGCCTGTCCTGCATTTCTGCTATGTGGAGGAATGCTGTTTCTGCCTCCTCCATCACGGTGCGGTTGTCGGAGAGTACCATCACCTGTGGCAGGTAGCCTATAGTGATGTCTTTCTGCCTTGACACTTGACCGTATGTGGGCTGCTGCATGCCTGCAATGATTTTGAGCATTGTACTTTTGCCCGCTCCGTTTTTACCAACAAGTGCTATGCGGTCTTTCTGATTCACCACGAATGAAGCAGAGAGAAAGAGTGGGGTGGCGGAGAATTCTACGCCGAGATTATCTATTGAAATCATATTTTTTTCTTTTGACCTTTGTTTTCTGTGAATGCACCGAAAAGTATTGCTTTATTTGGACATTGGTGGTAGCATCGAAGACATCCGGTGCAGTTGTCGTGCTTCCATTCTATTATGCCGCTGTCACCCATTCTTATGTTGTGCAGCGGGCATTCTTTTATGCAGAGCTGGCATTTGCTGCATTTGGTGTTGGTTTTGAAGTATTTGTCTGTGACCAGAAAGGAGTTGAACAGCGGGCGAAGCATATATGTTTTTATCCATGGCATCGCCCCTCTTACAACTGTCGTCTTTTTTTCTTTCTGTTTGATATGTTCTGATATTTCTGGCAGCCCTTTGATGGTGGAGGCGACTTTGGCGTCTGCCACCGAGTTGCTGTCAACATCAAAGCCAGGCAGGCATACATAAGTGTTTGGCATCTGAACAGAAAATGCTGCTGATAGTCTGTTGTCGACAATTTTATTTAGTATGACATCTGCATATCCTATATCATCGCCGCAAGTCATTACTGCATAATTGTATGTGCTGCTTTCGAGCAGATGCTTGTTGTTGATAATGAATGACTCAACGACATTGGGCAGTCCCCAGGCATAGACAGGAAAGACGAAGCCTATTGTGTTGTCGCTTGCTGCAGGAATGCCATCTTTTGTTATGTCAAAGCATTGGTCGTTGAGGCTGGAAGCAAGATGTTCTGCAACAAACTTGCTGTTGCCTGTGCCTGAGAAGTAATAAATCATATAAATAGTATTGCTTTTACTGCAGACGGAAAACACGGATTCCTGTATGCTTTGATTGCTTCTTCTCGTAGTCGTAGAATGTCTCTCTGCTCATAACGACCTTCTTGTACAGGCTTGATGCGTGCATGAGATGCAGCTTGCCATTCTGCCAGAAGGCAACACCAATGTGTCGCGTGTCAAGGCTGTCGCTGTCAGTAAGCATGGCAACAATGTCGCCATCTTCAACGATGCCTAATGAAGAGTCCTTGCCCCATGAGAGATTACCCTTCGGTATGTAGCGGTATTTCTTTCCGTTCGATTCGTCTTCGTAATTTTTTATCTTTGACACAAACTCCGGGTTGTTTTTGAGATGTTTGTACAAAGTTGGGTGTGCCGACATATAATGGATGTTGATAGTCTGGACAGCTGTGAATGGTGCTGTCTCCGCTACGATTTCCTTGACGATGCCGAGTGACTCATTGTCTTCGGCCCACCATGTGAAATAATGGAGGCGAGAGGTGTAGTCGGTCATGCGGCCATTGCGGAAGCGTACTTTGGAAAGTGCCATGCAGTAGTCTGCGAATGTGCGTTTGTTGCTCTTGTCGCATAGCGATAGTGCTGTAAGCGTCTCGACAAATGTGGTGCAGTCAAGCTCATGCAGGTTTACTATGAGGTGCTCTTTGTCGCCATTTTCGAGAGTGTGGCCTACATACGGGATGCCGAGAAATTTCTTTCCGAAGTAGATGATGGGATGCTCTTCTTTGCGCTGCGTTTCTGCTTCGGTGAGCAGCTTCACTACAAGTGCGCTGTCGGCGGTGGAGTATTCCACGTCCTTAAGATCTATCGTGTCACAAATGGTGTCTTTCTCGCTGCAGCAGATAGTGTTAAAACTGTCAGAGGTGTTGCCAACAGTGGTATCTTGTTTTATGTCGTTGCATCCTTGTGCTAAACATGCAGCAGCAAAGAAGAAACAAATGGTGAAAAGAGAAAAAAGATTTTTTGTCATTAGTGTGTGAATGTTGAGTTTGCCCTCTGTTCTTGGAGTGTTTTACACTTAGAAGGCTATAATTTTATACAAAGTTACGGAAAAAACATTGTTATAAGGTTTCTTTTAATTAAAAGTTGTACATTTGTAGTCGCATTTGAGATTAAAAGCTTCCACAACGCTCTGTAGTGGGGACAAATGTCATTTTTAAGTTAAGGAAATACAATTTAAATTTATTATATGAAAAAGAATCTTGAAACAATTTGCATCCATGGTGGATGGAAGCCAACAAAAGGAGAACCTCAGCAGCTGCCAATATATCAAAGCACAACTTTCAAGTACGATACCAGTGATCAGATGGCTCGCCTTTTTGATTTGAAGGATGAAGGATATTTCTATACTCGTCTGGCGAATCCAACAAATGATGCTGTTGCAAAAAAGATTGCAGCCCTTGAAGGTGGTGTTGGTGCTGTGCTGACATCAAGCGGTCAGGCTGCCAATTTCTATGCTGTCTTCAATATATGTGAGGCTGGCGACCATTTCATCACAAGCAATACAATCTACGGAGGTACATTCAACCTTTTTGGAGTGACAATGAAGAAGCTCGGCATAGAATGCACTTTTGTCGATCCAGAATGGGATGATGAGCGCATTGAAAAGGAGTTCCGCCCAAACACAAAATGCTTCTTTGGCGAGACAATATCAAACCCTGGAGGTAATGTCTTTGATATTGAGAGATTTGCTAAGATGGCGCACAAGCATGGAGTGCCTCTCATCGTTGACAATACTTTTGCCACACCAATCAACTGCCGTCCTTTTGAATGGGGATGTGATATCGTCACTCACTCCACAACAAAATATATGGACGGACATGCTGCACAGGTTGGTGGATGTGTGGTTGATTCTGGCAATTTCGATTGGAAAGCTTACGGAGAGAAGTTTGCCGGACTCACTACGCCAGATGAGAGCTATCATGGATTGACTTACACAGAGTCATTCGGAAAGATGGCTTATTGCACTAAACTCGTGAGTCAGCTGATGCGTGACCTTGGCTCTATACCTGCGCCACAGAATTCTTTCCTCCTCAATCTTGGACTTGAGACCCTTGCTCTTCGCATGAAGCAGCATTGTTCTAATGCACAAAAGGTGGCAGAGTGGCTTGAGAAAAATGAGAAGGTGGGATGGGTGAATTATTGCGGTCTTCCATCAAATAAGTATTATGCTCTTGGCCAGAAGTATATGCCTAATGGATCATGCGGAGTGATTGCTTTTGGACTCAAAGGTACAAGAGAGGATGCAATCAAGTTTATGGATAATCTTGAGTTTATCTCCATCGTCACACATGTGGCTGACGCTCGTACTTGCGTGCTTCATCCTGCATCTCACACTCATCGCCAGATGTCAGAAGAACAGCTTCGCGAAGCAGGTGTGGCACCTGATTTGGTACGCCTTTCTGTTGGTATAGAAAATGCAGAAGATATAATCTCTGATATTGAACAAGCAATGTCAAAGATGTAAGATATAAGCACAGATACACGTAATATGCTGCTCGCTGCCGAATAGACTTCTCTATCGGTGGCGAGTTTTTTGTCTGAGGATTGTGCAGATAGAATTTGAAATGACACAGTTATTGCCAAGATGATCCTTCATGTAATAAATTCTATGAAAAGTTTGCTGAAGCTGATATAATATAATATGTACGCGCGAAAGGCGTACGCTTCGTCTTCTTAGTTCTCTAGCTTTCCTAGTTTCTCTAGTTTCTCTAGTTTTCCTAGCTTTTCTAATTTTTCTAGCTTTTCTAGCTTTCCTAGCTTTCCTAGTTTTCCTGGCTTTTCTAGTTTTTCTAGTATTTCTAGTTATCCTAGTTTCTT
>JAKSLL010000082.1 GCA_024401215.1 Bacteroidaceae bacterium | reverse complement strand
TAACTACCCTTTAACTTCTCTTTAACTACCCTTTAACTACCCTTTAACTCCACAATATGTATATTATTATTTTTTGATTTTCTTCCCATTAAAAATGAAAATTCCCTTTGAAGGATTAGCGACAGGACGACCCGTCAAGTCGTAATACACTCCGTCTCTTGCTCCTGACTTTGATACAGATGATATGGCATCAGCCTCTTCTTTTTTCTCCTCATTGAACTGCCACCAGTCTAAGTTACAGATTGACGAAGTGCCCAGAAAACTGAAATGTATGCCATGTACACCTGTAGGAACAGCAGACAGGTCGGCTGTGACAACATCCCATTCAGTATCGCCACCCGTAGCCTCCACTTTATGTCGAAGCAGCACTTTCCCCTTCGCATTGTCCTGACGGAGAACGATGTATCCTCCACCCTTCTCAGCGGCTATACGGAAAGTTATGCTTTGAGCGCCTCTGCTGCCAAAGTCGAGATTGGAAACTCTCATCGAGTCGTTGGCATGGATATCTGTGACATACACACCAGTATCCTCATTGCCGACAACGCTTATGCCATAAGCGGCGTTGAGAGTCTCCGCCTGCTGCTGTATGTAAGGATTCATAGTGCATAAAGGCTTCACGCCTGCACGAGTGGCAGTAATAGGTTTGATGACGCCTGTCGAAGAGAATGTCATCTCCTCGACTGCCATACTGCGGTTGAATCCACCACCACCTTTTGCCCATCCTGTGTGATAGAAGAAGTAGTCTTTGCCTTTGTAGTTTACCATACCGCTGTGGTTGGTGAACGAGTTTGTGTTCTGCTGCGTCATCACCTGACCCTTATACTTCCAAGGTCCCTCAGGAGAGTCGCTCATGCTGTAGGAGATATGTTCTGGCACACCTCCTGCTGCATACATAAGGTAGTATTTGTCGCCACGTTTGTCAAGCCAAGGACCTTCTTCGTAGGCATCACGGCCATCAATGACCTCCTTATCGCCATTCTTCACCTTAACGCCGCCAAACGCCTCTTTTGTGAGAGGTACCTCAACGATGCCATCCTTGCCGATGCTCGTGTCGATGAGAACCATATTGCTTCTAAGCTTGGCATAACACAGCTTATTGTTACCCCAATAAAGATATGCCTGGCCATCATCATCGATGAAGACTGTCGGGTCGATGTCACCACCTGAGTTTGTTGTGAGAATTGGCTGTTTGCGAGCATCCTTGAAAGGACCAGAAGGTTTGCTGCTCTTCCCAACTCCTATATAATGTATCCAGCCACCTGTCTTCTGAGCGCACATATACCAATAATATGCATCTCCTTTCTTGACACATTGGCTTGCCCAGCAGGTGCCCTTACTAGCCCAGCTGAAGGCTGTGCGTGGCATAGCTATTCCGTGGTCTGTCCAGTTCACCATGTCAACGGTAGAATACACTCTCCACCTTTCCATGAAGTAGAAATCATTGACTCCCGGAACATTCATGTCCTCATCGCAATAGACATACAGACTGTCATTGCCCTCGAAGACCATCGGGGCGGGGTCGGCAGTATAGCAATGCGAAACAATTGGATTCTGTGCCTTCACTTGTGAAAAAAGCATAGACAATCCTGTAAATAACAAATATATCTTTTTCATCAGAAACTTTTAGTACAAATTACTTGACTTCCAACTCTATCATAACCACTCATCGGTATTATTTACAAACAAGGATTAGCTTGAGCCGAGCTATGAATAGCTGTTATACTCTATCTGTCAACAAGTTCATTTTTATCAAGCGTCCAATCCTTGCGCTGAAGCAATCCGCAATTTTCTCCCTTGAATGTCTTTGCAGCCTCGGCATCGCCTTTAAGCTGCCAGTTAAGCCAAGCAATGGCAGGAACAGAAAATTCTCCTCCGTGAGGCTTGCTGTATGTGCCACCATGACCAACAGGATAGTTGACAGCAACAGCAGGCACATCCTTGATGCGACGGAAGTCATCCATGCCATTCTGATAAGCAATGTCTGTCTCGCCACCGAGGATATAGATTATCGGTCCATGCACAGACTTCAGCTGATCTTTGCCAGGCATTGGCATATTAGGAATTGCCGCCTTTGGGTCGATGAAAAGACCGCTGTTGCATATCATATATGTTGTGATGCGCTTGTCGGCGCAGTTGTAGAGTGTCTGCAAACCGCCGCATGACATGCCAGCAGCACAAATAGCTTTTGTGTTTACCTTCTTGTAGAGAGGGCTCTTCTTGTCCGCATTCTGCTTGACAGCCCAGTCGATAGACTCCACCTGCTGTGCAGGAGTTGACATATCGCCGTGATAAGGAGTGTCATCCTTTGGGAAATAGCCTGTGGCGATGACAAGATACCCCTGCGACGCTATCTCGTTAAGAAAGAGATAATGCTCCCATGGAGAATTGGAACATGCACCATTGCCCCACACCAGCACAGGCAGAGGATTGTCTTTACCAAACTTAGAGAGATCTTTAGGCATGAACACCGTGTGAGCTTCAAGTCCGCTCACTTCCTGCATAACACATTTATAGGCACCTGTGCCACCATCCTCAACAACACGACTCTGAGTGACAGAATAAGATGGTCCTTTTGCATAGGCATTGCCGCCTGCAAGCATTTGTATCATTAATGATGCTAAAAGAATTGTTTTTTTCATATTATATAACAACTAACTATTTAATATTCACTTTAATAGTCATGAGGTCTTCGCTGCGGCTTGAATTGCCCACCATCACCTCATATTTGCCTGGCACTACACGCATGGTGTTTGTCTGTTCATCCCACACCTCAAAATTCTCTCTTGGCATAGGGATAGTGACATTCACGGTCTCGCCAGCCTCAACTTTGACGCGAGCAAAGCCGCGAAGAGTCTTTGAAGGACCTTCTGCATCAGCCACTCGACGGATATACAGCTGAACGACCTCTTCACCGAGACGGCTGCCAGTATTCGTCACGCTGGCAGTAACAGCATCTTTCTTGTATTTCACATCCGCTATGCTGAAGTCTGTGTAGCTCAATCCATAGCCGAAATCGAAGAGAGGCTTATCCGTCATATAGCGGTAAGTGCGGCCTTTCATTGTATAATCTTCAAAATCAGGAAGCTGGTCTGCATTCTTATAGAATGTGACAGGCAGTTTTCCTGAAGGATTGACATCGCCGAAAAGCACATCAGCCACAGCCTCACCTCCTGCCTCACCTGCATACCAAGCCTGGATGATAGCCTCAGCATTCTCTGACTCAGGCACCATACCTATGGCGCTGCCAGAGCAGTTGACATAGACAACCTTCTTGCCTGCCTTGCTAAGCATGGCGATAATATCACGCTGCACCTTTGGCAGTTCGATATGCGTCCTGTCGCCACCCTTGAAGCCGTCTGCGTTCACTCTCATCTCTTCGCCTTCAAGACGAGGAGAAATGCCGCCGACAAACACCACGGCATCAGCATCTCTCACAGCTGCAAGTATCTCTTCATCCGTATATTGAGTAGAATGTCCCACATCGAAATGAAGAACTGCGCTACCTGTGTTTTGAGCGTATTTCAGCTGTATGCTGTACTCCTTATTTGGCTCCACATCAAAAGGTATGGATTTTCTACGCACCTTGTCCTCCTCTGCTGGGTTCCAGTCGTTGAGCAATGTGTCATTGCCAACAATAAGCATGCACTTGTCTGTATAGCGAAGGGAGAATGTTATCTTGTCTGCTTTCTCTGAATGGAGGACACCTTCGTATGTAGCGGAGAAGTTCTCGATATTCACGCCCTGCCCGAAGGCTGTCGCACCACCGTTGTCAAACTTCATAGCTGTCTGGTAGTAGCTTCTGCATACCGACTCGCCATCGAAATTCTGGTTATTATAGTAATATGCGCCAAGACCAGTATAGACTCCATCAAAGCAGCGTATGTTGTCGAACCAGCTGTCGTTGACTGTCCTATCGGTAAGTCCGCATGCACGGAGATAAGTCACATTAGAAGCTTTTGAGCGAATGCCATCAAGAATTGTCGTTGTATGTGTTGGGAATCCATTGTAATTGCCCCACAGCATAACAGAATCGGCAGCATTTGGACCTATGACAGCAATCTTCATGTCTTTTTTCAAAGGAAGGAAATTATTCTTATTCTGCAAGAGGACCATGGCCTTCTGAGCAAGCTGTTTAGAGAGTGCCTTATGCTGGTCGCAAGCAACAACTTCTGGACCTATGCTTCTCCACTCCACCAATTCATCACCATCGAAGTCGCCAAGTTCAAAACGCCCTTTAAGAAGTCGCTTCAAACTGATATTCATCTGTTCTTCAGTAACTTTTCCTGCTGCCACGGCTTCAGAAAGAGAGCTGTAAGCATTGCCACACTCCACATCTGTGCCAGCATAGAGCGCCTTAGATATTCCATCAATGTTTGTTGCCGAAACAGCATGCGCACCCTTATTCCAGAAGTCGTTCAACGCCCAGCAGTCGCTGGTGACAATACCCTTGAAGCCCCACTCCTCACGAAGAATCTGCTGAAGGAAGCGGTTATTTCCGCAACATGGCTCATTGTCGATGCTGTTATAAGCGCACATCACCTCTTTCACGTCACCTTCCTGCACGAGCGATTTAAAAGCTGGGAGATAAGTCTCCCATAAGTCACGCGCAGGAAGCTGCTGCACATCGAAAGAATGGCGATTCCACTCAGGACCGCTATGCACACCAAAATGCTTGGCGCAAGCAAAAAGTTTCTGATATTTATGCTCTCCTGTGCCCTGCAAGCCTCTAACGACAGCAAGTCCCATACGGGTTGTAAGATATGGGTCCTCGCCATAGGTCTCCTGTCCGCGTCCCCAGCGTGGGTCACGGAAGATATTGATGTTTGGTGTCCAGAAGGACAATCCTTCATATATTCTGCATCGACCGAGCTTTCGTGCTATATTATTTTTAGCTCGAGCCTCATCGCTCACAGCATCGTAAGCTTTTTGCACAAGGGCATCATCGAATGTTGAAGCCATAGCCATTGTTATAGGCAATACAGTAGCAACACCATTGCGCCCTACTCCGTGAAGCGCTTCATTCCACCAGTTAAACTGAGGAATGCCAAGGCGAGGAATGGCAGGCGAGGAATGCTCCATAAGCTTTGCCTTCTCTTCAAGAGTGAGGAGTGAGCAAAGATTCTCCGCACGTTCTTCAGGAGAAAGATTTGGATTTTGGAACGGGTATTGCTGCGCATTAGCAGAAACAACAGTCAATGCTGCAGCAAAAAACAATGATACGGTATTCTTCTTAGGCATTTGAAAAGATTATGTTAGAAGGCAGACGCCCATAAATTCTGAGCATCTGCCTTTTGATGTTTTCTTTGCTGATGGTTACTTTACAGAAACTGCGACTTTCTTACCTTTATAGGTAATTGACTTTGATGATTTTGAGTTTGTCACAGTTATAAGTCTATTCTTCTCCATTCCGCTGTACTCACCCTGACGCTCGCCAATGGTGAGAGTCTTCTTCTTGTCATTCCAAGTCAACTTGACAGAGGAGTATTCGCCCTTCTCAAAGTTATAGTTGTCGCCCTCGTCTTCATAAAGAATGAACTCTGCATCTTTGCCAGGAATGACGCGTATCTCAATAGGTTTCTCTCTCTGCTCAACAGCATTCTTATAGTTGCCACGGCACATAGGAAGGATGCTGCCAGCTTTGACAAACAATGGGAAATACATGTTATTCTTTGCATTGCCAACATTAGCGAAAATGCTGCCGAAGCCCTGAGCTTCGTTGTCAAGTCGGTAATCAATCCACTGGCCGCCCTCATACTGCTTATCTGTCCAGCAGTCTATCCATTTCTCACCCTTAGGCAGATAAACCTTGCGTACAGCAGTTTCGCTCAATGGTGAAGTGACAGGGCATACTAGGAAATCGCCGAACATATATTCGTCCTTGATGTCGAGGACATTAGCGTCAGAAGCGAAGTCGAAGGCAAGCATACGAGCCATTGTGTAATCGTTGATTGTCTGCATCGCTGCCATGCTGTAAATATAAGGTACAAGCTGATAGCGGAATTCTATCATGGAGAGTATGGCATCGTAATACTTTGAGCCAGGCTCGCCAAACTGCCAAATCTCACGAGGGGTGTCGCTGCCATGACTTCTCAGCATTGGCAGGAATGCGCCCCACTGGAACATACGAGTGTAGTACTCCTTGTAATTGTCATCTTTCACTCCATTAGGGAATTCACCTTTATAGAACCAGCTGCGGCTGTTATTGCGGGTGAAGAATGAACCGACATCCACCGTCCAGTATGGGTTGCCTGTCACCATATAATTCAAACCTGCAGGAATCTGCTGGCGGAAAGACTTCCATGAAGCGTGGGTGTCGCCATTCCATACTATTGTGCCATAACGCTGCTGACCTGCGTATGTGGAGCGAGTAAGATTTACCACTCGCTTGTCAGAAGTCGTAGCACGCTGATTCTCATATATTCCCATTGAGTGGTAGAGAGAATACAGACTGCTTCGCTCTGCTCCAAGAGCATCAGAAAGCACATCCTTATTCAAATTCCAACGACGCTCATGGTCATCCCAACCGTACTGCTTGCCATCAACAGGAGGAGGGAGCTGATTCCAGTCGCCATCGAGCGGTTCGCTGCTGTCGCACCACCATGCGTCAAACCCTTTAGAGAAAAACTCATCATTAGCGTATGACCAGTAATGCTTGCGAGCATCAACGGAGAATACATCATAGACATCATGTTCAAGCATGAATCCTCTCTTCTTGAAATCCTCTGCCTCAGGACACCATTGCGGATTTGGCCAGATGCTGATCATAAGCTTGGCATCCATAGAATGCACAGAATCAGCAAGAGCCGCAGGATTTGGATAATACTTAGGATTCATCTTCATATAGCCCCATCCCTGTGGCCAGTAATTCCAATCCTGCACGATCATGTCGATAGGGATGCTGCGACGACGGTACTCCTTAAGAGTTCTTATAATATCATCAGAAGAGACATAACGCTCCTTTGACTGAGTATAGCCAAAAACATATCGAGGCATCATAGACACTTTGCCTGTCAGATGATGATACCCTGCAATAATCTTGTCGAAATTCTCACCCTTAATGAAATAATAATCCATCTCCTTGGCTGCTTCAAACTGCATATACCATCCGCTGCCATTCTGTGTTGACGAACTCTCATACTTCATTGCACAGCCGGCATCAAACATAATGCCGTAGCCATTTGTGGAACACAGCATTGGCACCATGGCTTTGAGGTTATGCTGAGTGAGATACATGGTCTTGCCACGAAGGTTCATGTAATCTTCCATGTGAGCGCCCAAGCCATACATAGCTTCGCCCGCTTCATGGTTGAAGTATGTACGGATGCGATTGCTCAAGCCTATTGTGTCACGGCGCACAGCATCCTTCACAGTAACCTGACCGTTGGCGGTGTTTTCGGTATGAGCGGTTTTCTCGTCATACACGACACGCTCTTGAACAACACGTTCTGACTCATGTGTGCATTTTCCGTTGTTGATAAAGTTGGAGGCAGCTTCCGACAAAAGCACTCTGCCTGTTGCCTTATCCTTGAATGTGACGGCATTTGTCTGGTTGTCAATCTCGACAATCAGTTCAGAAGATGACAATGAAGATATTGCGCCCTTTTCTGCCTTGCTCACCTGCACAGCTTCTTGTGCATACACACATACTCCTGTGGCATTATCCTGATAAACATCATTAGGACTCCATTGCACTCTCACAATAGATGGTGTAATGAAGTCTATCTTTACTTTGTTTTGTGCGTCTGCCGCAAGAGCGGCAAACGCAGCAAACATAAATATCAATTTCTTTCTCATCGAAGTAGTCTAAAAATTTATTTTTTCATTTCCCACCAATCCCAGTTAAAGAGATTCTTGTTCTGTTCATCACCTGCACGGAAGACGAAATACAGATCATGCACACCTTTTGCGCCATTCAAATCGCAAGAGAACTGACGGTATTCATCTTTTGTATTAGTGATTTCCACTTCTCCCACACATTTACCTTTTGGAGAATCAAGACGAATTTCAATAGTGCCACCGTAAAGATGACAGCTTGCAGAAGCAGTAAATGATTTTGCGCCAGCAGCAAAATCCACACCTTTCACCAAGAGGAACTCCTTGTCGTCAATATCTGTTACATACTGATTCCATTTCTCCCTGCCCCATGGGTTGAGCTGCACAGTCTTAAGACCTAAGCCCCACGCCATTGTTTCCGCCTCAACCTTGCGGTATGGGTTGAATGCCTCAATCTGCTCAAGCTTGCAATCCTGGAAATATGGCAATTCCTGAATTGTGCCGTCAGCATTGTAATGCATCTCTGCAGCAGATACCGAACGCTGTTCGGCATGACGGCTTGTCTTGAAACGGAAAAGGTCATAGTTCAATCCAAAGCAGTATGACTTGCCCTTATAATCGATGATGCCAGGATGATTGCCACGAGTGCGTGGGGTGTGGTCCATGATATGACCTTTATACTCCCAAGGGCCCATAGCAGTCTTACCCATAGCATAGCCTATACCCTCTGGGCAGCATGTAGAAGCAAACGCCATATAATAATGTCCGTTACGCTTCCAGAACCAAGGACCTTCCTGATAGTCTTTAATCTTTGGATGCTGTGTTATTTCACCAGAGTAAGAAATCATATCTTCATTAAGCTTCACGCTGTAGAGGTTAGGATTACCCCAATACATATAAGCCTGTCCGTCATCGTCAATCCATACTGTTGGGTCGATGTCATACCAATGCTCTTTCTGCCATACGAGAGGCTCGCCCAGAGGGTCAACAAATGGACCATAAGGGTTGTCTGCAACAAGCACACCTATGCCATGTCCATGAATAGGACAGTACATGTACCACTTTCCATTACGCTCAATGACCTGCTCAGCCCATGCTCCATTGTCACCCTTATACCATTTGAAGTCCTTCAAAGAAGCAACAGCGCCTCTGTCTTGCCAGTTCACCATATCCGTAGAGGTGTAAAGCAGCCAGTCCTTCATGAGGAAGCCTTCAGCTCCGTCCTCATCATGGGTAGTATATAAATATATTGTGTCGCCATGCACATAAGGGGCTGGGTCGGCAGTATATTTAGTTTGAATAATAGGGAGATTTAGTTTTGATAATGTTTTACTGTTAACATTCTGAGCATTAGCAGTCAATACGCCTGCAAATGCCAATAATGTGAGAATTCCTTTCATACTATTTTTCTATAGGGAGTTATATTATTTCTTATTCAACTTGCTCAAGTTTGCAATTTGCTCATTTGGGGGAGTTAAAGTGGAGTCAAAGAGCATTTATCGCTACGCTCGGGGTTAAAGGGGCGTTTGTCATATACGGACATTTGTCACTTTAACTTCTCTTTAACTACACTTTAACGCCACAACAAGTGAAGCTCTTCACACTACATGCCAAGTAAATTCACTTGCTTGCCTGCAACAACAGGGAATGCATACTCATACACACCTCTATTAGCAGAATTGTCAGAAGATGGGTTCAAGCCCTTAAGAGGTGTTTTTGAACGAAGCACAAGCACTCCGTCATATTTAGGGAGAATTGATGCGCTTGAGAGTTTACCGTTTTTCCAAGATATGCTGACTTCATATCCACCACGCGCTTTCAATCCACTTACTGAGCCCTCTGTCCACACATCAGGGAGGGCAGGAAGAAGGTGGATAGCATTGTTGTGGCTCTGCATGAGCATCTCTGCAATACCTGCTGTTGCACCAAAGTTTCCATCAATCTGGAATGGTGGATGAGCATCAAACAAGTTTGGATATGTGCGTCCATTAGGGTATTCTCTTGCTTTGCGGTCTTCAGGGAGAAGGCGCAGCATATTGCTGAGAATAGTGAACGCATGATTACCGTCGAGCATACGAGCCCAGAAGTTTGTCTTCCATCCAAGGCTCCATCCTGTAGCCTCATCACCACGCTGCTGGAGTGTCACGCCTGAAGCTTTCCACAAATCTGGTGTCTTGAACGCATCAATCTGTGCAGAAGGATAAAGACCATAGAGGTGTGAGATATGACGATGCTGATCCTTTGGATCATCAAGGTCTTCACGCCACTCCTGAAGCTGACCATACTGGCCAACCTTCATCTTTGGAAGTTTAGAAATAGCGCGTTTAAGGTTATTCTGGAAATCAGCATCTTCAACGCCAAGCTCTTCGCCAGCCAGCAAAGCTTGAGAGAGAGCATCGAAAGCTATCTGGTTGTCCATTGTACAGCCTGCTGTCACGGTGCTGCTCTTTCCTCTGCCACCATGCTCTGGCGATGTTGAAGGCACAATGAGGAGTTCGCCGTCACGCTCAATCATATAATCGAGATAGAACTGAGCCGCGCCCTTAAGTATAGGATAATACTCACGGAGGAAATCTATGTCGAGAGTGTAGAGATAATGCTCCCATATATGAGTTGTCAGCCATGCACCGCCATTAGGGAACATGCCCCAAGCGGCAGCATCAAGAGGACCAGCGATACGCCAAAGGTCTGTATTGTGATGAGCCACCCATCCACGGCATCCATACATCGTACGGGCTGTCTCTGCTCCTGTGACACTCAAGTCCTTAATCATTGAGAAAAGAGGCTCTGTTGTTTCAGAAAGGTTGCACACCTCTGCTGGCCAGTAGTTCATCTCAGCATTTATGTTGATTGTATATTTTGAATCCCATGGAGCATTAAGGCTGCTGTTCCATATACCTTGAAGGTTTGCTGGCTGACCGCCTTTCTGTGATGAAGATATGAGGAGGTAGCGACCATAGTTGAAAAGAAGCGCCACCATGCCATAATCTTTGCTGCCATAAAACTTTTCAAGACGCAGAACAGTAGTAAGGCTCTTGTTAGCCTCGTCTGATGTAAGATTGAGCTTGACACGATTGTACTGTTCCTGATACTTTGCGATATGACGCTTCATGAGCGCATCCACACCGCCTTTCTTTGCGGCATCCTGCGCTTCGACGAGTGTCTTTGAAGCTTTTGCAGCGGCGTCTCCTGACACATCTTTATAATTAACATAATTAGTGGCAGCAGAGACATAGATAGTCACATTACTTGCATTTTCAACCTTTATCTGTGAGTTTTCCACACCAGCTGTCTTGCCATCAGCAAAAACACGAACAAAGCATTTTGCGCTGAGCGCCGCATTTATACCCTCATGGTTTGACCCTTGTATTGTTGAGCACAGCTGAGTGTATGCCTGAGCGCCTTTCGCCTCAACAACAGATTTCTCTATCGGAAGCTGGCACTCCTGAGTGATATTGAAATTGAGCGCACCTTTCTTGCTGGCTTTGATATTAACCACCACTACGCCGTCAGCAAGCGATGCGAAAGCCGTGCGTGTGTATTGCACTCCGTCACACACATAAGAAGTTGTGCTTACAGCGCGCGTAAGGTCGAGCTCACGCATATAGTTCTGCACATTCTTATGGCCGAAATTGAGTTTCAAGCTGCCAAGAGTGAGATATTTCTGTCCATGAGGACCTTTGATAAACTCACGATTTATGATGTCCTCAGCCTCTTTCTCCTTACCGTTGAGAATGAGTTCGCGCACTTCATTGAGATGATAGATGGATGTTGTGCTGTTGTTGTTATGAGGGCCTCCGCTCCAGAATGTCTCTTCATTCAGCTGGATTTCCTCTACGTCTGTGCCGCCAAACACCATTGCACCCATCCTGCTATTGCCAAGTGGCAAAGCCTCAAGCCAATGTGTTGCTGGCTTGTCATACCATAATCTCTGGTCATTGTCCTGCTTTACTGCGGCATTAGCCACAATAACCGACAAAAACGATATAAGCAAAAATAATTTCTTCATTGTTAGCAACTTCGCTAATAATTTAAGTATGGTGTCTCAGAGTTTCATGTTCAAATATTGTCCTACAAAAACAAAGAACACCCAATGTAAATTGTAAATATAAGAATTGTTTTAAGTAACTTTAGCTTTGTTTCGGTTTTACGGTTATGCAATCACTCTAAAGCAATAAACCGTAAAACCGAAACTTATATTATTTATTAAACTGCCACCAGTCAAGATTGAACAATTTTGGGCCCTTCAATCCCTTGAAGCAGAAATAAACATCATGCTTACCTGTAACTGACTTATTTAGAGAAGCAGAGAACTTTGCCCATTCTTCCCAGCCGCCAGTTGGATTGATCGTCACAACAGCAAGCAATTCACCTTCCTGGCTATCAAGTCGCACTTCAACCTTTCCTCCCTGCAAAGCAGATGCAGCAACCATATCAATAGATTTTGGTGATGTCTCTCCAAACTCTACCTCACGCACTTTCATCCAGTCGCCATTCTGAACATCGCTAACGAAGATGACGCCTCTCTTTGAGTTCCACTCTGTATGCAAACCTTTGCTGAAAGCAATTGTTTCTGCCTCAACACGCTGATAAGGATTAAGTGTGCCAATAGGCTTCACGCCTTCATCGTTATGTTTAATCTGTGGGATGCGTCCATCTTTCTGCCATTCAAACTCCTGAACAGCAACGCTACGTCCAAAACCGCCGCCACCTGGGAGGGTGCCTGTGTGATAGAAGAAATAGTTATGGCCTTTATACTCTACAATACCGCTATGGTTTGTAAATGACTTTGTCGCATTGTCTTGAGGCATAATGTCGCCAACATAAGTCCAAGGACCCTGAGGAGAGTCACTCTCGCTATAAGCGATGCTCTCAGGAACGCCTCCGGCAGCATAAATCATGAAATACTTTCCCCATGCAGCCTTTTTTGAAGAATCGAAGTTTGCCTTATCTTTCTTTTCTGCCTTAGTAAGTTCTCTCTGGTGGAAAATCCATGGACCCTCAGTATAACGCTTCAGAGTTGTGTCGCACTTCACCTCTCCAGAGTATGAAATCATATCTTCGTTCAATTTCACAGAATAAAGACGTGGATTACCCCAATAAAGATAAGCCTGACCATCGTTGTCAATCATAACCGTTGGGTCAATATGGTCCCATTTTCCATCCTCGTAAAGCGGCTTACCAAGAGCATCCTTGTAAGGGCCTTCAACCTTGTCAGCGACAGCCACGCCAATAGCCATACCTCGGCTTATGCTTGAATGTACTGGCACATAAAAATAGAACTTGCCATTGCGTTCGATACATTGAGGAGCCCATGATCTGTCATCAGCCCATTTCATGTCAAACTGAGCAAGAGGACAGCCATGATCTGTCCAGTTAACCATGTCGGTAGTTGAGAAAAGACGCCAGTCATTCATCCAAAAGAAATCCGCCTTCTCTTCATCGTGTCCTGTGAAAACATAAAGTCTGTCGCCGCTCACCATAGGAGCTGGATCTGTACTGAAACATGTCTGCACAATAGGATTCTGTGCATTAGCAGACGCCATGCCTGCAGCAATAAAAATAGTAGATAATATTCTTTTCATTTGGTAAAAAATTGTTTTGATTGCAAAGTTAATAAATAAATACGTAAACAGGTTTTAAGTCATGTTACATTTATTTATGTTTTTGATACATGATTACTACAATCTAAAGTTTTCACGCCCCTGCAAACAACTTTTCATCCTAAAAATTTTATTTTGAATTCATTTTGAAGTAACTTTGCAAACTGAACACAATATATAAATACCAACAATAAAATCCATTTATGAAAATGCAACTCAAGAAGGTGCTCGTACTCGGTTCGGGCGCTCTAAAAATCGGACAGGCTGGCGAGTTCGACTATTCTGGCTCACAAGCACTCAAAGCTTTGCGCGAAGAAGGCATACGCTCTGTACTTGTCAATCCAAACGTAGCAACAATCCAGACAAGTGAGGGTATTGCAGACAAAGTCTATTTCCTCCCTATCACTCCTTATTTCATCACAGAAATCATCAAGCAGGAGCGTCCTGACGGCATCATGCTCGCCTGGGGCGGCCAGACAGGTCTTAATGTTGGTACAGCTCTCTACCAAAGCGGCGTGCTCAAGGAGTATGGCGTTCAAGTGCTCGGCACAAGCGTGGAGGCTATCATGAACACAGAGGACCGCGATCTTTTCGTAAAGGAGCTCAACAAGGTTGACCTCAAGGTTCCTGTATCACAGGCTTGCGAGTCAATGGACGAGGCAGTAGCAGCAGCACGCAAGATTGGCTACCCTATCATGATTCGTTCTGCATACGCTCTTGGCGGTCTCGGCTCAGGCGTTTGTCCAGATGAGAAATCTTTCATTGAGATTGCAGAATCTGCTTTCACTTTCGCTCCACAGGTGCTCGTAGAAGAGTCACTCAAGGGATGGAAGGAGATCGAGTTCGAGTGCATACGCGATGCCAACGACCATTGCTTCACAGTTGCTTCAATGGAGAATTTCGATCCACTCGGCATCCACACAGGTGAGTCTATCGTTGTTGCTCCAACATGCTCTCTCACAGATGAGCAGGTCAAGATGCTCCAGGACATCACAATCAAGTGCGTTCGCCACCTCAACATCGTCGGCGAGTGTAACATCCAGTTTGCCTTCAACGCCGTAACAAACGATTACCGCATCATCGAGATTAACGCACGCCTCTCTCGTTCTTCTGCTCTCGCTTCTAAGGCAACAGGTTATCCTCTCGCCTTCGTTGCAGCAAAGATTGCCCTCGGATACACTCTCGACCAGATTGGCGAAATGGGCACACCAAATTCAGCATACAAAGCTCCAGAGCTTGACTACATGATTTGCAAGATTCCACGCTGGGACCTTACAAAGTTCTCTGGAGTAAGCCGCAAGATAGGCTCTTCAATGAAGTCTGTAGGAGAAATCATGTCTATCGGACGCTCTTTTGAGGAAATGCTCCAGAAGGGTCTCCGCATGATCGGCCAGGGCATGCACGGTTTCGTTGGCAACGACCACACTCGCTTCGAGAACCTCGACGAGGAGCTTCAGAACCCAACAGACCTCCGCATCTTCGCCATCGCTCAGGCTCTCGAAGAGAATTATACTGTTGAGCGCATTGAGGAGCTCACTAAGATTGACCCATGGTTCATCGAGCGCATGAAGAATATCGTTGATTTCAAACATAAGCTTGAAAGCTACAACGCTATTGAGGAGGTGCCTGCAGATGTTATTCGCCAAGCTAAGGTTTGGGGCTTCTCTGACTTCCAGATTGCTCGCTTCGTCCTCAAAGGCGAGAATGGCAATATGGAGAAATCTAACCTCGCTGTCCGTGCTTATCGCAAGAAACTCAATATTCTCCCAGCTGTTAAGCGTATCGAGACAGTAGCAAGCGAACACCCAGAACTCACTAACTACCTTTATGTGACTTACGCTGCTGAAGGCCATGACATCAATTATTATAATAATGAGAAATCTGTCATCGTACTTGGTTCAGGCGCATACCGCATTGGCTCTTCTGTAGAGTTCGACTGGTGTTCTGTCAACGCCATCAACACGGCCCGCAAGCTCGGATACAAGTCTATAATGATTAACTACAACCCAGAGACTGTATCAACAGACTACGATATGTGCGACCGCCTTTACTTCGACGAACTCTCATTCGAGCGTGTCCTCGATGTCATCGACCTCGAAAACCCACGCGGCGTAATCGTATCTGTAGGTGGTCAGATCCCTAATAACCTTGCAATGAAGCTTCATCGCCAGAGCGTGCCAATCCTCGGCACAAGCCCTGTTGACATCGACCGCGCAGAAAACCGCGGTAAGTTCTCTGCCATGCTCGACAAGCTCGGCATCGACCAGCCAAAGTGGAGCGCACTCACTTCTATGGAGGATGTGCAGAAGTTCATCGATGAAGTTGGTTACCCTGTACTCGTCCGTCCTTCATACGTCCTCTCAGGAGCTGCAATGAACGTATGCTACAATGACGACGAACTCAAGCGCTTCCTTGCTGCTGCATCTGAGGTTTCTAAGGAATACCCTGTTGTCATCTCTCAGTTCATGACAGAAACTAACGAGATAGAGTTCGACGGTGTTGCACAGAACGGCGAAGTTGTGGAATACGGAATCTCTGAGCATATCGAATACGCAGGTGTTCACTCTGGTGACGCAACAATGGTTTTCCCTGCACAGAACATCACATTCGCAACAACTCGACAGATTAAGAAAATCTCTCGCGCAATAGCAAAAGAACTTAACATTTCTGGTCCTTTCAACATCCAGTTCCTCGCTAAGGGACGCGATGTAAAGGTTATCGAATGTAACCTCCGCGCTTCTCGTTCATTCCCATTTGTATCAAAGGTGTTGAAGCGCAACTTCATAGAGACAGCTACAAAGATTATGCTCGACGCTCCATACCAGAAGCCAGACAAGAGCGTATTCGACATTGAGCGCATGGGTGTTAAGGCTTCACAGTTCTCTTTCGCTCGTCTCCAGAATGCAGACCCTGTCCTCGGCGTTGACATGAGTTCAACTGGTGAGGTAGGATGTATCGGCGACAGCTATGACGAGGCTCTCCTCAACTCAATGATTGCCACAGGCTACGCTATTCCATCAAAGGATAAGGGCATCATGCTCTCTTCTGGAGGTGCTAAAGAGAAGGCTGCACTCCTTGACCCAGCAATGGCACTCACAAAGGCAGGATATACTGTTTACGCAACTGAAGGCACAGCAAAATATCTCAACGAGAATGGCGCTAAGGCTATCGCTGTAGGATGGCCTGACGAAGACAGCAACGCTAAGGAGAACGTGATGGATATGATTCACGACCACAAGTTCGACCTCATTGTCAACATTCCTAAGAACCAGACAAAGCGTGAGCTTACCAATGGATACAAGATTCGCCGTGGCGCAATCGACCATAACATTCCGCTCATTACAAATGCACGCCTTGCGTCTGCATTCATCGAGGCTTTCTGCAATATCTCACAGGAAAATCTTCAGATCAAGTCTTGGCAGGATTACAACAACTAATCCTTTCAGCCACAAGATACAACAAAGGGTTGGAGGCTCGTCCTCCAACCTTTTTATTTGACATGAACAAAATCATTCATTCAACTTTCGCTTTGCGACTTGTCATGTTTGGGAAATTAAGTGGAGTCATCGCTTTGCTCGGAGACATGAAGGCGTTTCCATATACGGACATTCGCCCCTTTAACTCCTCTTTAACTCCACTTTAACTTCTCTTTAACTCCACTTTTATAATGAAACCATCACAAGAAACAACATCTGGCAATCAATCCAACAATACTGTCAATACAGACAAAAGTACAAAAGACAATGCAGCTCTGACAGACTACGAGATATACTGTCAACAGCAGCTCGACAACATGCTTGACGACATGGAAGACCGATGCTTCGGCGAAATGGCTGAGGGACAATTTGTAAGAAGCCATTAAGATGCTCTGAATGACACCGTCTCCAATTACAGACAGCAGAAAAAAAAGAAGCACCACCAAAAGTCGCCCTTTGGTGATGCCCATCAAATAATTCAACAAACCCTTTTATTCTTATCTTGCTATTCGCCGAAGATGATGTCAAGAAGATCCTGTACATCCTTATAGTCAACAACATTGTCGCCATTGACATCGGCAGCATTATTCATCTCAATAGAGCCGAACACCATGCCTATAAGAATATTCACATCGTTTATGTCGAGAACATCATCGCCATTGATATCTCCTAATCGAGAACCGCAATTCTTACATACGCCATTCTCATACTCATGCTCCTTCATTGAGCCTCGGTCTGTTATTGTATTTTCCTTGCCACAACGCTCGCAGATAGCTGTCTTTGTACCGTCTGCCTTACATGTAGCATCATTGTTAGACACATACTCAGAATACTGATGTCCGTGCTTTGCGCAGTAATCAGCAGCATTGTTCTTAGCAAGAAGTCTGTCGATGATAACTGTCAAATCACTTATATCCACAATATTATCACCATTCGCATCAGCAGCCTCTGTCACTTCTGATCTGCCAAGAAGCATGTCAACAACAGCAGTCACATCACCTAAGTTCACGCTGTCATCACCATTGACATCATCCATCTTGAAGCCGCAAACCTTACATGCACCATTTTCAAAATCATGTCCCTTCTTAGTACCTGGGTCTGCTACAGTAACACTTTCGCCACAAACCTCGCAAGTTCCTGTCTTTGTGCCATCAGCTATACAAGTAGCATCATTGTTAGACACATAGTTTGCAAATGAATGAGAGAGCTTGCTGCCAGCAACTGTATGTGTATCTGTTGCCTCACAATTGTCGCACTTTGCTGTCTCTGTACCATCAGAAGTACAAGTGGCGTTGTTGTCAGACACATAGCTTGTGAATGAGTGAGAAAGCTTGCTGCCAGCAACAATCTTCATATCGGTAGCGTCGCAGTTGTCACACTTAGCTGTCATTGTGCAGTCAGAAGTGCAAGTGGCGTTGTTGTCAGACACATAGTTTGTGAATGAGTGACCGAGCTTGCTGCCTGCTGCTGTGCGAGTGTCAGTAGC
>JAKSLL010000081.1 GCA_024401215.1 Bacteroidaceae bacterium | reverse complement strand
CGTTTTTCTTTGATTCAGAGGGATGGCGGACAGATTATGGGTGTTTTATGCAGGCGACGCAACGTTGCGTTGCGGGGGAACGATGGGTGGCGTTGCGGGGCAGGGCTGTTTATATTACGCTGCGCGCAGAAAGGGGAAATAGGGGAAAATAAGAAAAACAGGAAGAAGAAACTAGGAAAACTAGAAATACTAGAAAAACTAGAAAAACTAGAAAAGCTAGGAAAGCTAGAAAAACTAGGAAAGCTAGGAAAACTAGGAAAGCTAGGAAAACTAGGAAAGCTAGGAAAACTAGAGAAACTAGAGAAACTAGGAAAGCTAGAAAAGCTAGGATAACTAGAAAAGCTAGAAAACTAAGAAGAATAAGAAGAAGGCTCTTTTTATCTGTTTTTATTATTTTTATTTATTTTTCCTTTCCTGCGCGAAGCGTACGCCTTTCACGCGTACATATATAATATTATATTAGCATATTTCACCGCCCTATTAGTTTCGCCGCATCAAAGCAGGGTGTGTCAAGTCGCGATTTCCTGTACCGATAATGCGCATTTTGTGCCCGCAATACGAGACGGGCTAAGATGCAGATGCTTCTGCCCGTAAACCATAGATGCTTGCGCCCGCAAAGCTTCTGCACGTGAAAGGGCAGAGCCTCACGGGGATGTTTCGAGAGGCTGAATGATCTGCCGACGCCGCACATCTATGGCATAATCAAGTTAGAATCAATTTCTTCAATTCCAATAAACTCACATATTGGGGCGTTATTAGTAATCTTAATAGAGCAATTGATGTAATGACACAAATTATGAAGGAATACGATGATAACAAAAGCCCAAAAAAAGAGAGTGTGCCAATGCTATAAGCAAGACACACTCTCCAATATATCTATTCTACAATTCGCTTCTAATAAAGCGTAATATTAGAACGAAAAAACAAAACTAAGAGGTTGATTACTTTACATTTGCGATAAAGTCACGACCTGCCTTTACTTCTGGCATAGCAGGAGCAGTAATGACAATCTCCACAGACTCAGAATACTCTTCGCTGTTATTTACAGCGTCGAATACCAATACACCATTCTTAACATCGAACTTTACAGCCTTAGCAATCTCCTCGTCATTTGACTTAACGCTTACAGCGTAAGACTTGCCAATGACAAAACGAACATGTGCTGGCACGTTCAATACAGTTTCTGTGAATGGACTTGTTGCTGTTGCGATGTTTTCGATAGAAGTCTCGCTTGATGCATTTGATGTGTTTGCTACTGTTGCTGCATCCATGTTAGCTACCATCATGATAGCGCTAACGATTAAAACAATCTTTTTCATACAATTCAATCTTTTTACCTGGGCTCTTTTCTGCCCTAATTTAATATAAATAATAATAATAATAATTGGGGTATCCTACACCCCTTTCCTAAAAACACTGCAAAGTTATAGGTTTTATAATTATTGAAAGATAGGATTTTTACTAAATTTTATAAAAACATATAATTTCCTTGACATAGGACAATATTAGTGCGCATATTAAACAAAAAATTATTACCTTTGTAGAAAGGTTCAGTACTTTTAGAACAAAAAGACGTGTAATGCCACTATTTCGACACTACAAATTGAAGAAAATGAAGAAAAGTAAAGCAGATATATTAGAAAGCAGCATTAGAAAACAATTCAACAAAGGATGTGTAGATTACCATCTGCTGGAAGATGGAGACAGGATTCTTATAGGATTGAGTGGTGGTAAAGACTCTCTCGAACTTGTAAGACTCTTGTCGACAAGAGCAAAGATATGGAAACCTCGCATTCACGTTGAA
Organism: Bacteroidaceae bacterium; assembly: GCA_024401215.1. Taxonomy (GTDB): domain Bacteria; phylum Bacteroidota; class Bacteroidia; order Bacteroidales; family Bacteroidaceae; genus Minthosoma. The sequence continues at coordinate 16,848 of JAKSLL010000081.1, read as the reverse complement.
GCTGCACATATTATAATAGAGAACATACCCTACGAGTCAGAAGTCGAATACTTAAAAGAATTTTGTAAAGAGTCAGGAGTAAAACTTCATATTATAAGAAATACCTTTGACGAGACGACAGACAGAAGAAAGAGCAAATGTTTCCTATGTTCTTGGACAAGACGTAAAACACTTTTTGAATACGCCTCCACAAATGGATTCAACAAGATTGCTTTAGGTCATCACATGGACGACATACTCACCACCCTACTTATGAATCTGACTTTTGAGAGTTCGCTTAACACAATGATGCCCTCTCTAAAAATGCAGCATTACCCTATCACCATAATCCGTCCGCTATGCCTTGTTGAAGAAAAGCATATTGCTGCGTTGGCTGAAGAATTACATTTCCGTAAGCAGAATAAGCTCTGCCCATACGAAAAAGAATCAAAAAGGGCGGAGATGGAGAACATCTTTCGTGAGTTAGAAAGGCTCAATCCTGAAGCAAGATACAGCATGTGGAGTGCACTGATGAAAAACCATGCTAATAAATAACAAATATATCGCACTCACATATTGCATTGCAGAAAAACAAAATAGGCACTCATAAATAAAACACTTATGAGCACCTATTGATGAGTAGGTAATCAAATATTATTATGATCACCTAATTATTTTTCGATGACACGATACTTTCCGCTAAGATGCATAAAAGCAAACAAACGGAGCAATCCATCATAATATGCGTCATAATATCCATCATCATAAGGTTGATGGCTGGAATTCCACACACGCTCTACAAATTCCATTCTATGTTCGTTGTCAGACACTATAGATGCTGCAGCAAGAGTAGATACAAGTCCAAGGGAATGGCGGAGTTTTGTATAGCCTCCTGCTCCAAGAATCTTCTCTGGTGTAGTACCATCAACATTGTATTGATCAACAAAAGTGTCTATTCCCTGCTTATAGAAGAAATTCTGAATCGTATTTGCATACCACACTTTCCACTCCTTGTCAGCTCCGCCTGTCCATGTGTAATCGAGAGTCATGTTCATAGGCACACGCCATGAATCATAACGGAATGCATCGCCAATGATAGCTTTTGAACCCATAAGAGAGCCATCATAATTGTTATAATCAGGATTCAAACCTGTCTCGGGATGAATAGATTTGTGCATATATTCACGACTTGCCTTAGCGCATTCATTCCAAAATTCGCTTCGTCCGTCCTGCCCGTATTTTGCCCATATCTCGTAGAAAACAGGAAGATGGTAAGAAGGGTCAGTATAGTTAGACCCAGGCACAAAAGTGATAAGCTTTGTTGTTGGGTCAATAAGTGACTGCACAACAGTTCGTGCTGGTCTATTACCCCAAGAAGGCATCGTAACTTCATGAGGCTGAATACAATCAAGCAGATACTGCGCCTCCTTAAGATAATTTATGCCTGTGTCATTTCCCCAGCGATTAGAAGCAAAAAGCAAAGCTGTAATGTAATATAATTCGCCATCAGAAGCTGGTCCGAAAGCATGAGACGAACCATCTACTCGACAAGTCCATCTAAAATAGCCAGACTCCATCTGCATATACTTCTTTCCCCATCTCCAGATACGGTCGAATACATCCTTTCTGTCAAACTGTACAGCAATCATCATACCATACGACATTCCTTCTGTTCGTACATCTTTGTTCTTAATGTCAGACACATAACCGAGTGAATCGCCTACTTCAAAGTAGATTCTATCCTTACCAAAAAACAAGGAGTCAAAGACAGCGTTCACCTTCCTGTCTATCTCTTCTTGAGAATGTCCAGCCTCTAAAAACAGATTTCTGTACTGCTGAGCGAAGGTTGAGGTTACGAGCATAATGAATAAAGTAATAATAGTTAATTTTTTCATCGTAAATAAAGTAAATAATTGTAAATAGGAATTTTTCTTCGTCGATGCCGCCTATTTCACACACAGCGGCATACAAACACACAGATTTTCTTCAAAGTTAGCACTTTTACTTGAAAGCACAATTATGATTGAGTTTTTTCTTCAAATAAACTGCATATTTTGAATATATGCTATGAAAAAGAGGTAAAACACAGCCTTAATGACAGTATTTTTTTGTGTATAGAGAAAAAGTGATTAACTTTGCAGCATGAAAAGAGGGTGTGTGCCAAATACCACACTCTTTCATACAAAAAGAGAAAGGAATTAAGCTGCTGCCTTCTATATGGGCAGCATTTATTTGTTATTTGAAAGGGTTGCTTACATCCCATCACACTAAACACGACTACCAGATGAAAATAGGTTTTGACAACGAGAAATACCAGCGCATCCAATCACAACACATCAAAGAGCGCATTTCTCAGTTTGACGGAAAGCTTTACCTCGAATTAGGTGGCAAACTTTTTGATGACCACCACGCAAGCCGAGTTTTGCCAGGTTTCAAGCCAGACAGCAAACTCAGCATGTTCCAGAAACTCAACGACAGCATTGAGATTGTCATTGTCATCAGTGCTACTGACATCGAGAAGAACAAGGTTCGTGCTGACCTCGGCATAACATACGACGAGGATGTGCTCCGCCTTCGTGAAGAATTCCAAAACCGTGGTTTCATGGTAGGATCAGTAGTCATCACACACTTTAATGGCCAGCCAGCAGCTATCGCTTACCGTCAAAGATTGGAGCACATGGGCATTAAGGCTTACTACCATTATCTAATTGATGGATACCCACACAATGTGTCACTTATCGCTTCAGACGCAGGTTTCGGCAAAAATGATTATGTCGAGACAGAGCGTCCACTCGTAATCGTCACAGCCCCAGGTCCAGGAAGCGGCAAGATGGCAGTATGCCTCAGTCAGCTTTACAATGAGAACAAGCGAGGCATCCGTGCTGGATACGCAAAATTTGAGACTTTCCCTGTATGGAGCCTTCCGCTCAAACATCCTGTTAACATCGCATACGAAGCAGCAACAGCAGACCTCAACGATGTAAACATGATTGACCCATTCCATCTCGAGGCATACAACAAGATTGCTATCAACTACAACCGCGATATAGAAATATTCCCTGTGTTGAACGCACTTTTCGAAGGCATCTACGGTGAGAATCCTTATAAGTCACCAACAGACATGGGTGTCAACATGGTTGGCTTCTGCATCTGTGATGATGAGGTGTGCAGCAAGGCATCAAAAGACGAGATTATCAGACGCTATTATGACGCCACAAACAAACTTGCTGAAGGTGCATGCAACGAAAATGAAGTTAGCAAAATACAACTTCTCTTCAATCAGGCAAAAATAACAACAGACACTCGCCGCACAACAATTGCAGCAAAGGAATGTCTTGCTCAAACCGGTCACACATCTGCAGCTCTCGAACTCGAAGACGGCACAATTATTACAGCACACTCAAGTCAGCTTCTCGGATGTAGCGCAGCACTCTTGCTAAACGTGACAAAGCACCTTGCTGGCATTGACCATAATGTAAAGCTTATTCCTCAGTCAATGATTGAGCCTATACAGCACACAAAAATCAGCTATCTTGGTGGTCGCAACCCACGACTCCACACAGATGAAGTCCTTGTCGCACTTTCTGTTCTTAGCGAAAACGACGAGAACTGCAGCAAGGCACTCGCTCAACTTCCGCAACTCCGTGGATGTCAAGTACATAGCACAGTGATGCTCAGTGAAGTCGATAGAAAAATCTTCAAGAAGCTCGGTATCAATGTCACTTGTGAACCTGTATTGAAGAAGAGGAAATAATATAGAAAATAATTGCTATACAAAATAAAAAGAGGATGTGCCAAACTGACATATCCTCTTTTCTTTTATAAATTTTCTTGAAACATATTTACGAGAAGCACACATTCAAATATTAGGGCAACAACTACTTTCTAATCTGTTGTACAGCAGCTTTCAACTGTTCAAGGGCTTTTGCAAGCACAGCTCGCTGCGTTCCTACATTCAAACGCATAAAGCCTTGACCACCAGGTCCAAACATCTCGCCATCATTGAGAGCAAGTCTTGCTTTATTTACAAACAAATCAACCAATGCTTCATGGTTGAGAGCAAGAGCACGACAATCAAGCCATAAGAGGAATGACGCCTGTGGGCGGACTGGCACTATCTCTGGTATATTGGCTTTGCAATAATCAATAACAAAGTCTATATTCCCCTCAACATATTTCAGCATCTCTTTTCTCCAGCCCTCTCCTTGCTTGAAAGCAGCTACAGTAGCTATAGGTGCGAACATATTGGCTTCATTGAATTCACTGGCTTCGAGCCAAGAATAGAAATTCTTGCGCATCTCATCATTAGGCACTACAGCCCAGCTGCTCACAATGCCTGCCATATTGAAAGTCTTAGACGGTGCAGAGAAAGTGATGCTTATCTCAGCTGCCTCATCACTAACTGATGCGAAAGGAATATGCTTATGACCATAAATCGCCATATCACAATGTATCTCATCTGATACAACAAGAATGCCATGCTCCTTACAGAAATGTGCAAGTCTGCACAAAGTATCCTTATCCCAGCAAATGCCCACAGGATTATGAGGGTTTGCCAAAATGAGTAACTTGCATTTGCTGTCTGCAACCTTTTCAAGGTTTTCAAAATCCATTTCATATAAGCCATCTGCTTTTCTCTTCAACGGATTCCACACAACCTCACGCTTATTACCACGAGGAGTCAGATAGAAAGGATGATAAATAGGAGGCTGAACTATCACCTTTTCATCATCTTCAAGGAAATAGTTTATGACAAAACCTATGCCCTTTACCACTCCAGGTATATAAGTAAGCCATTCTGGTTTCACGTCCCACTGATGGTGCTCTTTTATCCATCCAGCAACAACCTGCCACCAATCGCGAGGGTCCTTAGTATAGCCAAACAGACTATGCTCCATGCGTTTTCTTATTGCATCAGCCACAAAATCAGGCGTTTCCCAATCCATATCAGCGACCCAGAGTGCAATGAGGTCATCACGTCCATAAAGATTATTAAGCAATTCGTGCTTCAGATCCATTGAACCGGATCTATCTACAGGTTTATCAAAATTATACATAAACAAAATAATTATAAACAGCAACTTTTACAGCAAACTGATGTTCACTATTATACATTGCAAAGATAATAAAAAAACTGCTGAGCCAAATAGCCCAGCAGTTCTTTTATTTATTAAGTGCACAAATTTATTAATAACCAGGGTTCTGGTAAGCCTTCTTTTCTGCCTCATCCATCTGGAGAGCATCAAGCTGACCCTGTGGAATTGGACGGAGATAGTAGTGCTTCTTGATGTCGCGCTTAACCTCCTTAGCTTCACGACCACAACCATCGCTGATGTGGTAAACGCCAGCCATCTTCTCCCAAGTCTGAGTACGAACGAGGTCGAACCAACGATAACCCTCACCCCAGTACTCACGGAGACGCTCATCGAGGATGTAGTCGATAGTAATCTGCTGTGGAGTAGCAGCCTTCATCTCTTCGCTGTAATCCTTAACAACCTTGAGGTCATTGTAGCCAGTATTGCTTACGAGGTAAGTATAGTCGTTGAAATTAGTCTTCCACTTACCTGCACGTTCACGAATCTTAAGGATGTTGCTACGAGCGTCATCATTCTTGCCAAGCTTAACAGCAGCCTCAGCTGCTACGAAGTAGAGCTCAGAGAACTTAGCGATAACGAATGGACGAGGAGAAGAACCGTTAGGGTTACCAAGCTCTGTAGCCTCATTGCGGTCAGTACGATGACCGATGTGCTTCCAAACACCTGGGTAAGTCTGACGAGAAACATCGCTGATATTGATAACGAACTCTGGGTGACCAGCGAGTACACCAGCATTGATAGTAGCATTATTCTGATTGTAAACAACACCTTCAGCATCGTAAGGGAGGAACTGGAGATAGATGTCACCATTCTTAAGCTTTGATCCACCAGCACCATAAACGAAATCGTTCTTATTGCCACCCTTAGCCATGTTCACGCGATACTGATATGTGAAAGTACCATCCCAACGAGAGTCCTTGTCAACATCAGTGAACTTCTTGAGTGCGTCTGGAATAGGAGCCATACGAGTCCAAGGGCGACCAAGAGCCTGACAAGCCTCACGAAGAACAGGGTTGAAGTAAATAGGCTCGCCCTTTTCGTTGAGTTCAGTGTAGCCCTTCATATCACCGCAGTAGTTCCACTGTGTGAACCAGCCAGCGAAGTTCTCAGGAGCGCCACCATTACCCCAACCGAGGCCACCACCATTGTACTGGTCGCTGTTTACGGTGTGGTCAGCCCAAAGGAGCCACTCATTGTTACGGTCGTTCTGCCAGAAGTTTACATCATAGTATGTAGGCTGGAGGCCATATACCTTAGATTCCTCATTGTCATCGATAGCTTCCTTTGCAATTTTATATGCCTTCTGGAAGTAAGCTTCTGCCTGACTCTTATCACGCTTAGTAGTAGCAGGATAAGTATCAATATTGTTAGGGTTCTCAAGCCACCAAGCGTAAGTAAGATAAGCCTTAGCAAGATAGAGACGAGCAGTAGTCTTAGTTACTGTACCAATAGCACGTGACTTATTAGGAAGACTCTCCACTGCCTTTTCAAGGTCAGGGAATACAGCCTTCTCGTAAACCTCATCAACGGTGTTACGCTTTGAGGTACGCTTAGTACTTGCGTTAGGTTTCAATTCACCAGAACCAAGATCCAGTGGCACACCACCGAAAGTCTGTACGAGATTGAAGTAGTAGAAACCACGGAAGAAGTAAGCCTCAGCTACAAGATCTGGAGCAATTCCTACAGCAGAAGCATTATAAATAACAGAGCTTGCTGTATTGATTTCAGTGAAAGCCTGGCCCCAGAGAGCGTCAGAACGTACAGTTGTAGATGAAAGGTTACCTACACCAGACATATCAATATCCTTCTGATTACCATCAGCAGAATGTCCCCATGTATATTCGTCAGTACCAGCCTCACATGATGTGAAGTAGTAAGCCTGACCATATACGTTACGGAGGTGAGCATAGAGTGAAGTAAGACCACCCTTAACACCATCCACAGTTGTGAAATATGATGGGTCGTAACCGCTGCGTGGCTGCTCATCAAGCACATCTGAGCAAGAAGAGAAAGTCATCGCAGATAATGCTGCGATACCACAAATGCGAATAATATTCTTCGTTTTCATTGTTTACAATTTTTTAGAATGACAGATTAAGACCAAAGAGGTAGTTACGAGTGCAAGGAGCGTTAGTACCAACAACTGGGAGAGCGTGACCGCCCATAGCTACAGCGTGGAACTGTCCCTGATTAGACATTGAGTTTGGTTCTGGATCAAGACCGCTCTCGCTGTAGTAAGGAGAGTAGATGATGAATGGGTTCTGGATTGTAGCGTATGCACGCAAGTTGCCAATACCAGCTCTCTTCATCCAATCGCCCTTGAAAGTATAACCGAGAGTGATTGTACGAATCTTCACGTAGCTGCCATCAAAGATACCAAGTGTTGAACCATACTTAGGGTTATCGCCAGACTGGATGCCACCTGGCTTTGGATATTTAGCATTCTTATTCTTTGAAGTCCAGTAATCAACGTCAACCTGACCACGACGACCAGTAAGCATGTTGAGGTAACCGTTACCGCTATAGAGAGTTGAGATAAGCTTACCGCCACACTGGAATGCACCGATCACGTTGAAGTCGAAGTTCTTATATGAAACGCGAGTGTTGAAACCACCAACGAATGTAGGCTCAAGGTTGATGATCTGACGGTCGTCTGGACCGATAGCGCGTACAGGAGCACCATTCTCATCGCGGTCACCTGTGTACTTAACCTTGATCATACCCTCATTACCACCTGGCTCGAGAGTCTGGAGATACTGGAAGTCAGGATCATCTGAATTCCAAAGACCAACCTTCTGATAGTCATAAAGTACATCAATTGGATGACCTACAAACCAACCGTTACCTTCATCCTTCTCACTTCCGTCAGCAAGGGAAACGAGTTTGTTGCGGTTTACAGAGAGGTTAAGACCAGCCTCCCATGTCCATCCGTTCTTGTTATCTAAGATGATGCCGTTAACTGTTGCCTCGAATCCTCTGTTTCGAGTCTTACCAATGTTAGCAGTATAGCTGCCTACACCTGATGTGCTTGGAAGAGAAACATTGAGAAGGAGGTCGTGAGTGTTCATTACGTAATACTCAACAGTACCTGTCAAACGACCAGACAAGAGAGAGAAGTCAACACCGAAGTTCCAAGTCTCGCTATACTCCCATCCAAGTTCTTGGTTAGGAAGTTTAGAGATATAATAACCTGTCTCGTAAGACTGATCTCCAAGGTCACCAAAGTTATAAGGAGTTGTACCGAGACTACCGAGAGTAGTGTAAGGGGTGATAGCCTGGTTGGCTGTCTGGCCGTAACCTACACGAAGTTTGAGGTTGTCAACAATCTCCTGATTTGCCATGAAGTTCTCCTTAGCAATGTTCCAACCTGCAGAAACTGCTGGGTATGTATGCCACTGATGACCCTTTGCAAGACGTGAAGAAGCATCAGAACGGAGAGCAACAGAAGCCATGTACTTATTGTCGTAGCTATACATAACACGACCCATCCATGACATCAAACCTGCCTGCCAGTAGTTCTGGTAGTTTGGATTTACTGTTACATCCTGCTTACCAGCACCAATATTGAAATACTGGAAGTATTCTGGCACACCGCGACTGCTCATGTGGTTAGAAGTGTAACGAGTCTGTTCTACAGAATAGAGACCTACAGCGTTGATTGTATGCTTCTCATTGAATGTGCGGTCGAAAGTGAGCAAGTTCTCAACAGCATAGTTTGTATATTCGCTCTGCTGCATTGATGCAGAGTTAAGCTCATTCACATTAACAGTGTTGATACCTGTGCCTGTAAAACCACCTGTCTTGTTACCACGATAGTTAAGACCGAGGTTCATACGATACTTAAGACCCTCTACCCATGGACAAGAAACCTCTGCATAAAGAGTGTTGAATGTTCCAAGGCTTGTGTTGTGCTGCAACCATGTCTCATCATTATCCTTGATACGATCTTTTGTGATGAACCAAACATCGTCAGAAGACATGTGAGCAACACGACCTGTTGGGTCAGAAAGGTTATTAGGGTCAACAAGTGGAGACATCTGGAGAATGCCATACATACCGAGGTGCATGCCATTACGCTTGTTGTAAGTATTGATAGATGAGAGACCTACCTTGAAGTAGTCGCCAATTCTCTGGTCGATATTTGTGCGGAGTGTCACACGGTCGAAAGCCTGAGTTGGGATAACACCCTCATCATGAGTATAAGTACCACCGAAGCTGTAGCTGCCTGTACCTGTACCGCCAGAAACTGTGAGATTGTGGTTGTGAGATACACCTGTCTGGTAGAACATATCCTGCCAGTTAGTGTCGTTACCTTCATGCTCATCAACTCCATTGCCAAACTTGCCAGCAAGCTCACGCATTTCTGAGAACTTCTTTCCTCCCATCATTGGATACTCATTGAAGAGAGTCTTGAAAGCTACATAGCCGTTATAAGAAACTTTTGCAGGTGTAGCGACAACACCTTTGTTTGTTGTGATGATGATAACACCGTTAGCACCACGAGAACCGTAGATTGCTGTTGCTGAAGCATCCTTCAAGATATCAAGAGACTTGATGTCAGAAGGGTTGATGTCGGAAAGATTACCAAGGAATGGTATTCCATCGAGCACGATAAGTGGATCGTTAGAAGCAGAAAGAGAGCGCTGACCGCGAATACGAATCTGCATTTCTGCACCTGGCTGTGAGTTAACCTGCTGCATGTCAACACCTGCAACACGGTTTTGAAGAGCCTGAGTGATGTTTGTTGATGGGTTCTCCATCAATTTTTCTGAGCTTACAGAAGCAACAGAACCTGTGACAGCCTCCTTACGCTGAGTACCATAACCGATTACGACAACGTCATTAAGGTTACGACCCTCCTCCTGGAGAACTACATGTACGAAAGTCTTACCGCTGGTAAACACTTCCTGCTTCACATAACCAAGATATGATACAACAAGTGTAGCATTTGGATTTGTGAGTTTAAGGCTAAAGTTACCATCAACATCGGTTACAACACCATTTGATGTACCCTTCTCAAGAATAGTAGCACCCATCAGTGGACCTGCTGAGTCATATATACTACCCTTGATAACTTTTACCTGTTGAGCCTGCACGGCTGTTTCAGCAGAAGCAGTATTCTGAAGGCCTGGATACATGCCAACGCATGAAAGCAAACCAAGAGCGACTGCTGTCTTCCCAAAGTTTTTTTGCATAATAGTATAAGGATTAGATGTTAATATATGGTTGTAAGTATAAAATAATTCTTAATATATATAGATATACGGATCAATTCTTAGATAAGATGTTATTAAAACTGAGACAATAGAATCATTTAAACCAAATGCTATCTATTCAGTCTTTTCTATATTAGACAAAATCGTTGCAAATGTATTAAAAATGCAAATAAATGGGGCATAAAGGATGTTACAAATATGACGCCTCATGTTACATTTGTTAAAAAATGTGTATCTTCAAGAAATGTTACAAATTAAAACATAGTATAAAGTTTTTTTCATAATCAGACTGTAATTCGACAGGTTAAACCATAAATAAGTTATTAGTTCCTTGTTACATTGCGAAACATCATTATTATATTAGGACACACACACTAAATACAGAATATACAGATTTCTTAAAAAGTCAAAAACAGAATTTTTGTTTGTATGTTTCGTGTTTCCATGGATAATATAGAGGAATTTTCATAAATTGCTTTAGTCGGAAAGTGTGTAGCATAGGAACTTGCCATCGTAGGAAGGTCGAGGGAAAGAAACTGATTTGTGCTGAGCCTCGGCATTAATGATGGTGTCGATGTGTGTGCCAAAGTTGCCTGTGGCAGGGTCGAAGTCTATGCGACAAAGATTGTAGCGAATGGAGTCGAGCTGCTGGCTGCCCTGTGGGAGAGCTCGTGCTGCACAAAAATATATTGAGTGCCCATCTGCAGAAAAGACGGGATAGGTTTCGTAAATGGAATCCTGCCTGAGGATAGGTGAAAGCAGAAGCTCGTTCTTGCTGACGTCATACACTTGGAGGTCAGACGCCATCATATATTCGTAAGCAATGCGATTGTCAGTATTGCTGGTATAAAGGTCTTGAAGCATCTGAGGTGTGATTTGATCGCTAAAATAGAAGTCTTTGTCGTAAGACATTCTTCGCAGATAGCCGTATTCGGGATGCTTGGCTATGGCTTCTTCATTGTCTAAGAGAGCGAGGGTTTCGTTGGCGAAGTCGCGATAGAAGAGAGTCTTCTGCAGGGTATGTATGCCACTGATGACCCTTTGCAAGACGTGAAGAAGCATCAGAACGAAGAGCAACAGAAGCCATGTACTTATTGTCGTAGCTATACGTAGGCGCTCTATTTATTTTGTTACAGATTTTCCATAAAACACGCGTAAAAACACACCCTAATGTTTTAATGACTTGCATCACTGCATAAAATTTAGACAAAATCCGCATAAAGTAAATGTTTTATGCAGAAATGTTACTACATGTCTAATCCAAATGATAAAAAGTTCGTAAATTTGAATATGTCTCAGTTCAATATATCACATATCAAGCCTAAATTGGCCTTGTTGTTATCCGCAATATTTGTTATTGTGACAACTGCTGTTATGTTCAGCAGACTTGCTCCCGTATTAAGCTATGCAGAAGGATGGTGCACATTCTTCTGGGATTCTCATTACATATCCTCAATGCTGAGCGATGGACATTACGAGGAACTACAAAAAGGATTCCTTTTGCAGTTCTTTGCTCGTAGATGGATAGGCGTCTGCATTATGACAATCCTTGTGTTCATGCTGAGTGCTACTTCAGGAATCATTGTACAAAAAATACATAAGAAATGGAAATGGAGCGGAGCTGTTGCATGCATCATTGTTGGCATTTCTCTCAACCTATATGTGCCAGGTTGGCTGGCTAATGTTCCTGTCATTAGTGCGCTTTCTGGCACTAATAAGAATGTCAGGCTCATGGTTCTGAGCGACATGGTCAGACAAAGAGAGTGGACAGCCATATCAGACTATTTCGAATCCAGTCATGAAGTGGAAGAAAACTACAACTTGCTTTTCCAGAACTGTCGCAACATGGCACTGGCTGAACAAGAAAAACTTGGAGACCATCTTTTTGAATTCCCATGCGTTGACATTCGCAGCATATATCAAGTTGATATTGAAAGTCCGCAGATAGCAGCTCTTATGAGCGACATATTTTATTCTATGGGACACATCGCAATGTCCCAACGTTATGCCTTTGAGGCAAACGAAAAAATGGGCAATCTTTCTCCTCGTCTGCTTCAACGACTCACTCAAACTGCTCTCATCTATGAAAATGACGCTTTGGCAGATAAATATATGTATATGTTAAGGAAGACGCTTTTCTACAGCGACTGGTGCGATGCTCTCAAAGACCATAACAGCAAAGAGTACTTATCAGACATCAGCGATAAGAAAGCATGTATTTTCCCTGATAACAGATTCTCTGGGATAAAAGGTCTTGACGATGATCTTCTGCAAGTTGCAAGAAATACAGAAAAAACTCGGCAGCAAAAGGTCACTCTCCAGTATCTCGGTTCTTTATATATTCTTGCAGGTCTTGAAGATAAAAAGGATTCATTTCTCCATGAATTCTACGAAAACAATAATTCGCTACAGACAGTTCCTAAATACTTTAAGAAATAATGCGTACAAATATCTTCCGACATTTCTTATTATATATATGTATAGCTTCGTTCGCTTCTTGTTCGCTCAATAGGCAAGAGGCAAAACCTCTTCATCAGGCAGCATCAATCTCCCCTGATTATACGAATGTTACAATGCCGATAAACATTGCACCACCAACATTTGCCCTTGCAGACAGCCACATGCTTGACCAGGCGCAAGCAGTATTTACAGCAGGTTCTTTGTCTGTAGTTGTTGGCAATGATGGCGATGACGGCTTCTGCATAGACATTGACGATTGGAACGCATTGAAGCAGGCAAGCACAACGATCAACGTGCTCATTCAAGGAAAAAAAAACGACGAATGGGTGGAGTATGATTCTTTCCAAATAAACATTAGTTCCGACTCTATTGACAACCACTTGGCATATAGGCTTATAGAACCTGGCTATGAGGTTTGGCATGAGATGGGCATCTATCAACGCAATCTGGAAACGTATGATGAGGAACCCATAATCACAAACAAGCAAACAAACGGAGGCTGTATGAATTGTCACTCATTCTGTCAGTACAATCCAAGCAAAATGCTTTTTCATCTTCGTGCCGACTATGCTGGCACTTATATCTCAAATGGAAGGCAACCGTCTGCTTTCACCCACTTGAAACCGTCTCCATCATTTGTCTATCCTTCGTGGCATCCTTCGGGCAAGTTTGTAGCTTTCTCGCAGAACAATACCAAACAGCTTTTCCACACCACGGATTTAAACCGAATAGAAGTGTTTGACTATTCGTCTGACATAGTTGTGTATGACACAGAAACTCAGCAGACATTCTCCACACCACTACTTGCTTCAAGCAGTGCTTTCGAGACATTCCCTTCGTGGTCGCCAGATGGCAAAACTCTATATTTCTGCTCTGCTGACAGCGTAAACATGCCAGATGAGTATAAGAAAGTACACTATTCCCTCTGCTCTATCAGCTTTAATACCGATTCCCACTCTTTTGGTGAAACTGTTGACACATTATATAAAGGTGGAAAATTAAAAGTAAGAAACGAGATAGTGCAAGGTGGCAGCGTTTCCTTTCCACGTATTTCTCCAGACAACAAGTACCTAATCTTCACTCTGTCAGAGTATGGCAATTTCTCTATCTGGCACAAAGACGCAAAACTTATGATGCTGGATATGAATAAACAAGATGACAAAAATGTGTCACGAGAACTCGGCGAATTAGGCGTTAGAAATTCCTATCACTCGTGGAGTAGCAACTCACGCTGGCTTATTTTCTCTTCTCGACGAGATAACGGACTTTACACTCGTCCTTACATCACTCATGTAGATGCTGACGGCAACTTCACAAAGCCTTTTGCCCTTCCGCAGCGTGATGCAGCCTACTACGACCGTTTGATGAAATCATTCAATATCCCAGAATTTATTAAAGGAAAAGTTGAGATTGGCAATATACCGTTAGAGAAGAGGTGACGAGTTCTGTCATTTTCAAGCTGTTCAATAGCCAGCCCAATAATGATTATATTAAGGAATTATTATTCCTCGTAGCAAATTGTATTGATTTTTCTTATCTAATTGGCACCGCGCGTTAGCCTATAACCCACTTCTCGATATTGCGAGTGTTGCTATCAAAATTCATACCTATACGAACGATTTGCCTACCTGTGGAATCAAATGGTAACGTATAATGTTTGTCAATAATTTGTGCCAATGCCTCCTCTGCTGTTCCATCCAGCTTGAATTCCATAACGTAGCAGAATTTCTGCGACTGAAGCACAAGGTCTATACGACCTTCGCTCGTATGATATTCTGCCTGTACATAGAATCCCATCAACTTGAAAAATAGCCAAATGACATTCTGGTAGTGGTTCTCCAAATTCTTGACAAGTTCGTATGGAGTGTCGGCGAAGAGAGAACGAAGACGTGTGAGGAACCTGTCTGTATTACCACTTCTAACATCCAGTACAAAGTTCTTAATATCAAATGCGGTTTGATCCCGACGTACAGAGGTGTAGCAAGGTAACAGAAATCTGATGAACCCATCTTCAACCTCTTCATTTGGGAATCCGAGTGTGTACATCCTGAATTCTGGGTCAAAATCCTTAATAGTCAGATACCCGCTTTGGTATATAACCGGGATTGGACTGGAATTATTCGAATCGACGCTATTCAGAGTCTTTTCATCAGCCTCCACATGCGCCATCTCTTCCAGGTTATAGTCATGCTGTTGCAGCAAGTCAACCAGATAAGTAGGTGTGCCTGTCTCGAACCAGAAACTACGCAATTCTGACGAAGAGAAAGCATTCAGCACACTAAAAGGATTATACATGCCACAGCCCTTAGGGTGGAAATGGTATCCGTCATATTTTTTGCGAAGCTCAGCGACAGCCTCCTCGTACGTCAATTCCAGATTATCAGCCAACGCCTTGATTCTTGGCTCAAAGTTATTGAGAAGTTCGCCTTCGGTAATTCCACATATTTCATTATATGGAAGAGACATCGAAATGTCCGTCAAATGATTTAGGTCGCTGAACACGCTTACCTTGCCGAACTTTGTAACACCAGTCAGCAGAGCAAACTTAATGCAGCCATCCATCGACTTGAGAGCGCCATAGAACCCTTTCAAAATACCACGATATGAATCTTGCAATTCACTGTTGCCTATTGCTTGAAGCAATGGTTTATCGTATTCATCCACCAAGATAACTACACGTTGCCCTGTCTTCTTATATGCAGCCTCAATAACACGTTCAAAACGAATGCCATGAGAATATGTTTCGAATCCTGTAGGGTATTGACTTTCCCATAACTTTAACTGGGCATCAATTCTCTGGTCAAGAACCTCTTTGGTATCATATTTCTCTGTATTCAGATCCATGTGAAGTATAGGGTGACAAGTCCAGTCTTTTTCAAACTGTTCAATAGCTAACCCTTCGAACAATTCTTTCTTCCCTTCAAGATATGCCTTTATTGTTGACAAAAGCAGTGATTTGCCAAATCGGCGAGGACGAGAAAGAAAGTAATACCTCCCTTCATTTACCAACTTATAAACCAGACGAGTCTTATCTACGTAAAGATATCCATCCTTACGCAGACTCTCGAAGTTCTGTATGCCTATCGGCAATTTCTGCATAGCATCCATTGTGGCTTTGTTATTTGCATTGATTTATCTTATCTAATTGGCACAGAGCATCAGCCTATAACCCATTTCTCGATATTGCGAGTGTTGCTATCAAAATTCATACCTATACGAACGATTTGCCTACCTGTGGAATCAAATGGTAACGTATAATGTTTGTCAATAATTTGTGCCAATGCCTCCTCTGCTGTTCCATCCAGCTTGAATTCCATAACGTAGCAGAATTTCTGCGACTGAAGCACAAGGTCTATACGACCTTCGCTCGTATGATATTCTGCCTGTACATAGAATCCCATCAACTTGAAAAATAGCCAAATGACATTCTGGTAGTGGTTCTCCAAATTCTTGACAAGTTCGTATGGAGTGTCGGCGAAGAGAGAACGAAGACGTGTGAGGAACCTGTCTGTATTACCACTTCTAACATCCAGTACAAAGTTCTTAATATCAAATGCGGTTTGATCCCGACGTACAGAGGTGTAGCAAGGTAACAGAAATCTGATGAACCCATCTTCAACCTCTTCATTTGGGAATCCGAGTGTGTACATCCTGAATTCTGGGTCAAAATCCTTAATAGTCAGATACCCGCTTTGGTATATAACCGGGATTGGACTGGAATTATTCGAATCGACGCTATTCAGAGTCTTTTCATCAGCCTCCACATGCGCCATCTCTTCCAGGTTATAGTCATGCTGTTGCAGCAAGTCAACCAGATAAGTAGGTGTGCCTGTCTCGAACCAGAAACTACGCAATTCTGACGAAGAGAAAGCATTCAGCACACTAAAAGGATTATACATGCCACAGCCCTTAGGGTGGAAATGGTATCCGTCATATTTTTTGCGAAGCTCAGCGACAGCCTCCTCGTACGTCAATTCCAGATTATCAGCCAACGCCTTGATTCTTGGCTCAAAGTTATTGAGAAGTTCGCCTTCGGTAATTCCACATATTTCATTATATGGAAGAGACATCGAAATGTCCGTCAAATGATTTAGGTC
>JAKSLL010000080.1 GCA_024401215.1 Bacteroidaceae bacterium | reverse complement strand
CTACGGCAACGCATCATTGATAAGCGTGCTGTAGGGTGTTTTTTTCTTCAGTCCATGTCGTTTCCTTCCGAAAAATAGCAACCAACATTGTTTTTACAGCGGAGCATGATGGCGGTTTGAACTTTTTTCAGTAATTTTGTGCGTTTATTATTGTTCGCATCTTCAATTTAAAGTTATGATGATATTTGGACTTGATTGGCACGCATGGGTGACTGTTTTTTTGATACTGGGTATGTTTGTGACTTTGTTACGAACGAAGTTGCCCGCTGATATTGTCTTCTTGGCAGTGGTGGCACTTCTGCTTATAACGGGGTGCCTGCCGGAGAAAGAAGTACTCTCGGGCTTCTCCAGCTCTACGGTTGTAGTAGTGGGCGTTCTCTTCTTCGTTGTGACAGGATTGGAACAGACAGGCGTCTTGCATTGGGTGGTCAAGCATCTGCTTGGCACCCCGAAGTCTTTTGGACGTGCCATCCTGCGACTGATGCTGCCCGTAGCTTTTCTCTCGGCTTTGCTTAGCAACACCACGGTGGTTGCCCTTTTTATCAACGTGGTCAAGATGTGGGCCAAGAAGCTGAGCATTGCTCCTTCCAAGTTGCTTATCCCCTTGAGTTATGCCGCAGGCATGGGTGGCGTGTGCACGCTCATCGGAACACCTCCCAACCTCTTGATTTCCGGCTTCTATACGGATGCGTGTGGCGAGACTTTGAGCATCTTTACGACAACCTTGCCCGGACTTTTCTGTCTCGTTGTGGGCATCGTCACTATCATCGTCCTCCAAAAGCTTATTCCCACGCGCAAGTCGCCCGAAGAGGAGTTGTTGGGCAATGATAAAAGTGCCGTGCATTATCTCTATGTCCCTTCCAACGGACACTTGCCTGGACAGACGCTTGGAGAGTTGGGCATGATTGACGACTGCCGCCGTCTGAATATGTTGGGTATTGTCCACTTCGATGGCGAGGTTGAGCACTTCAGCCACATGTCGGATGAAGAGGCC
This sequence comes from Bacteroidaceae bacterium, assembly GCA_024401215.1. Lineage (GTDB taxonomy): Bacteria > Bacteroidota > Bacteroidia > Bacteroidales > Bacteroidaceae > Minthosoma. The sequence goes on along the minus strand of JAKSLL010000080.1, from coordinate 18,175 downwards.
AAGGGCATCTTTTTGCTGGGCACCGACACGATGATCTTCACGGGAAACAATACCGAAGTACAGGCGTTTGGTCGCAAGCACGGACTGAAGGGCGATAAGATGGTAGAACAAGGTGAAGTGAAGACTGGTTTCAAGACCCTGCTCTCCTCACTTATCATGCTGGCCATGGTGCTGCTCTCGGCCTTCGAGGTTATTCCACTTGTCAACAGCTGTATGCTGGCTGCCATCTTCATGCTGGTCACCCGATGCTGCAGTATCAAGCAGGCAAAAGACGCCGTCAATTGGGATGTGCTGATGGTCTTTGCTGCCAGTGTCACGCTCGGTAAGGCCATCGATGCTACCGGTCTGGCTCAGATACTTACCGACCAGATGACAAGCCTCTGTGACAACAACGCGTTGGTTGCACTCATCGTCATCTGCTTCTTGGGTACCTTCCTCACCGAGTTCGTTTCGAACACGGCCTGTGGTGCCATCATGGCCCCCGTAGCCATCAAGATTGCAACCTCTCTGGGAGCCAATCCGTTGACGTTCTGCGTAGGACTGATGATTAGCGTCTCTTCCAGCTTTGCCACTCCCATCGGTTCGCCCACGCACCTCATGGTGTATGTGCCCGGTGGTTACCGCTTCGCTGACTTCCTCCGCATCGGTCTGCCTATGAATTTCATCATTCTCGCCGCCAATATCATCATCACCCTTATTCTCTTCCCTTTGTAAAGGGGAGGCAGGCACACACCCAGAACAGTTAGATATTGTTGGAGTACTTGCTCTGTCATGATTGTTTGATGTTAATTGGCTCCTGCATCTTCTCAGGCATCTGCCTCAGGGCAAGCGCCCCCTTCAGTGCCCCTGGCTTCTTCATGAGTGTGCCGATGTAGTGATTGATATCAAGCGTCCATGAGCCCTTACTGTAGCTACGCTCATGTTCTGCCGCTTTCTTGTGCGATGCGTCATAGATGCCTATCTTCTCGCTGTAGAGTTGTACAAGCACGCTTTCCCTGGCCAAAGAATCAGGTACGGAATATTTATGGCTTTATCTTTGCAAAAGAGTTCAGAAATAATGCCAAAGACCAATTATCACCTCCATCTTACAGGCGAACAAGGCATTCATAGTCTTGACTGAATGTCAAGACGTGCCGTAGTGAGGGGAGGCCAGTGCTTTGGCCGACGGGGGGGCGAAGCCTGTCGGTGGATATGACTTCGACCGCAGCTATGTGGACTACATCCTCGGACAGAACAAGGACAAGGAAGTCAATGTTCTGATAGATAGTCTCGGTGGTTCCCTCGCCACCGCTCTCAGTATTGCCAGTGCGTTCCGCCGCTCAGCATCTCCGTAGGAGTGATGCTTCGCACAAAGTGCAGAAGAACCATGGCAACGTCAATGTGCACTTTGTGGGCATGAATGCTTCTGCAGCCGCTCAGCGACGAAGGAGATGCTTGCAACAAGCAAGAACCATCGCTTCACTCGGTGCAAAGCATGTGTCCATGGACGCAAGCGCCGGTTTATACCGCCAAGGTTTCCTAAAGCGAGTCTTTAATATAAATCAATGAATTTCCCACCCAGTACCAGGATAATCTCCATGTTGCCCATCTGTCATAGCATTCCATGTGTCTTCATCATCACAGGTGTGAGTCAAAGCATCTCAGGTTCCTCCATTATCGTGAAGAGACAAATGCGACTCCTTTTATTATATTATAATGTATTGATTTCACAAAAGCCCCAACACCAATACAGATGTTGAGGCTTAATGAGACAGCATACTTGTAAGACACAGACTTCTTACCAGTTAAATAATACTCCGTGAATTAGATGAAGTCAGGTTCGTCATCATCTCCACCAGGGGTCTGTGTTCCACCACCCGAACTTACAGCCTTGAAGCTTGCAGTCAGAGTGAGGTTCTGAGTCACGTTGATGGTGCGGCTTGCAGAGGTATTACCATCTGACCATTTGTCGAAGGCATAGCCACTCATAGGCGTTGCTGTCACATTGACACGAGAACCCTCACTGAAAGTACCTCCACCTGTTACAGTACCCTGTGCGGTGTTAGCCGACTGAACGCTGATGGTGTACTGACGAGTTTGCGCCTGTCCTGAGCCAGTCGAAGGATTACCACCCGAAGGAGTGTTGCCCCCATCATTGCCACCATCCGAACCGTTGCCATTGCCCAATACTGCGCTTGCCTTCTTGATGCTGGCTGCCAGATTGAGGTTGGCATTGCTCAACGTACCAGTTGCACGGGCACGAAGCTTCACGCCACTGATGTTGTTTGCTACGGTGAAGTCCTCTGGGCTGATGGCACCCTCACGGTTCTTTATTCCACAGGAGAAGATCGCAAGGTTGTCAATTTTCACATTTTTCCCAGCCAAGAGTTGCTCTTTGATGCATTTCACCATGGCTTTCATTACACCGACACACATTGCCTCAGAGAAACCGGTGTTGTGTTCCTCCATGTGGTGAGCGAGGTCTTCCAGATCCATCGTCTCTTCAACAACAGGATAAGCGTACCACTTTCCGAATGCTGCGCTTGCAGAGTTGTTGTTCTGCTTCAATACGTACTTAATCATAGCTGTAACGTTTTGAATGTTAAACAAATATTTTTCTTAGACAATGCAAAATTACGGAAATTTAATTTGGCACTTTGGACTTACCATACGATACGTGCGATAGCGGAACATTCTTACAAAAAAACTTGCTATCCACTGTCGAATAGCAAGCTTTTTCTAAGTTTTAAGGGCGAAAACGTGGATGCTGATTATCCTGGTTCGCCAAGGTGCTCAATGATCAGTTTTACCTCTCTCGGGGTGAAATACTTTGCATTCTTCTGGTAGCCGATTTCCATCAGCGACTCATAGAGCTCGGTACATCTCTTGATCCATGCCATGAGGTGATTCACGGCAGCGTGTGGAGTTGAAGCTGTGGGGAAATACTCCAGAGCCAGCTCCTTCTTGCTGTATGATCGAATCTTGAAATAATCCATATAGTTACGTATTCTAAGTATTATACTTATTGGCTGCAAACATGATAGTTACATGCTCAATCACAGATTTCGTTACCGAACAGGTCATGAGGCTTCAGCCACATGCCGCCATCGGTCTGGAAGTCTGTGTTCTGTGGATTCTTGTTTTCGTCCACCTCGCAGGGACAATATCGACCGCTATGCGACTTATAGACAAAGTATGCCTTTGTGCCCTTTGTACCATATTGCTTGCGACGAACCTTATCCACGAAGACTGTCACCACATTGTGCTCATCGTCACGATCCACGCAGAAGCAGTAGTCAGCCTTGTTTCCGAAGTCTGCCGTACCCGAAATGTCCTCGATGTTGATTCTGCGCTTTCTGCCGTCAATCATCATCTCCACCTTTCGGGGGTGAGCCACAAGGAACACCAGCACGTCATGCTCGATGGCAAAGTTCTTGATGGCACCGACAACATGGCTATCCCATGCGTTTTCCGAACAAGTGGCGTTATTCTCCTTCTCGATGTAGTTGAAGGGGTCAAGCACCAATATACGGATGCCATACTTACGCACCAGCGAACGGCAACGCTCCAATATGATTTCCAGATGCAGTTGGTCAAAGGGAAGTTCAACCCATGAGAGTCGATCCTTCATCCACTGCTTGCAGAGGGCGTACTGGTCGGGCTGCACACCGATAGTGCCATGATGGGCAAAGCTTCGGTCGGTCAGCTTCTCTATTACCTTCTTGCAGTGATCCATCAGGGTGTTCTCAGGAGTCCAGTAACCGATGTTCCAACCTGTACGGAGTCCAAGTCGAAGAACCAGTTCGTCGAGAAACTCGGACTTTCCTTCGTTGGTTCTACCTGTTAGCAAAGCCAGCTGACCACTACCAAACTGCACAATCTTATCCAGATTCTTCCAACCTGTCACCTTGCCCTTTTCGGGTCCGTTCTCGTACAGGGCATCCAGTTCGTCCTCAAAGCTGTCAACGGTCTGAATGTCTCGCAGAGGACACTGCTCTGCCTCGTCGATGCACTTCTTCAAACCGTCAACTCCGTTCTTGAGCAACTCCTCATTGGCATCCTTACAACCCTCGCTGAAGTGAACTCTCAGACAGCATTCAGGACCGAAACGTCGTATCAGCTCCTCGGCAATCTTCATTCCGGGAGCATCCATATCCGTAGCGATATAGACCTTCTTCTTATCGCTGAAATAGAGATCCCAGAAGCGGTTCAACCAAGCCGTGTTGTTGTTCGCACCCGATGGTACACTGATTACACTCATGTAACCAGCAACCTTGAATGCCAGCGTGTCAAACTCTCCTTCGGTGACGATTATATATTCTTCACCAAGACAGCCATCCACGTTGTAGGGAATAAGCTCTGCACCAGTCTCCATCTTGAAGTTCTTGTTGCCATCACGGAACTTTCGGTTGATGAGGAAGCCCTGCTCGTAGTAGTTGAATACTACACAGTTCTGCTTATCCTTGGTCTGAGGCATGTACTCCACCTGTTCAGTCACCTTCATCTCCTTCAGTACCTCGATGCTGATGCCACGTGTTTCGGTCAGATATTTGTGCATCTTCTCTGAGTAGTTGCTTGCATCCTTGGCTCCTACAACGACCTTTGGACGGGTGAAGGTAGAAGGATGTTTTGCCAATGCCACAGCCTTCTCATGGCGAGCCTGATATTCCTTGCTATCCATGCGCCACTGCTCGCCACAGTTGTGACAATGGCAGCAACCATTGTCGAAGTTGACATACAGTTCGCGTTGCTTCTGATGTTCGGGCTTACGCTGATCGTGACACTTGGGGCAGAAAGTCATGATGGCGTTCTGTCCATTCACTTCCTTGGCATTGGTCGCGTCAATGCCGTATGACTTCAAGTCGTATTTGCTATCGTCTATCATAGCGGTTCAAAATTTAATCCAACAATTGTTATCAAAATCCCAGTCAGCGCGTTCGTCTGGACGGGGTGGGGCATCATCGGGTAGTGGAATGCCTTTGTACTTGCGATGTCCCGGATGGCTGTCAGCATCTTCATAGCGGTATTCACCATCCGATTGTACCTGACGATCCAACTCTTCTAACGTCTTGCGTAGCATACCGCCCGATGTGGGATTGGTGATGTAGAAGTGGAAATACCGTTTGGCATCCTCCACACTATGTATGCTTTCGCGTGTGAGGTTTAATAATGTATGATCACGGAACAGGTCGAGCGTCTTCTGCCAGTGCTTCATAATGAGCATTCCGAAGCCAGACTTCATAAGGGCAGCTTGTGTCCATTCGCTTTGCTGAGGTATCATGCCGATGTAATCCACCGTGCCCTCAACATCAGCACCATCATGATGATGGTCTTTGTCTATGTCTTCGTCTTTGTCTCTATATATGCGTGCGGGCGATGGAATTGAAGGTGATTCAAATCCGATTGGATTCTCATCTGCATCAGAATCGTTTTCATCTTCATCCAAAAAGCCAAGATAATCGATGGTAGAATAGACATGTCCCATCTTATCCTTACGGAAAAGACCGAACTCATCCACTACAGCCATGACTGTCTTCTGCGTAGCACCAACATACTTCAAAGCCTTCAACTGTGTCAGGGTAAGGCAACGGCATTGACGGCGGTACATCTCGCCGATGATGGCGGTGTACGCACCCAGACCTGCCATGCCCTTTTGGGCGATGAGCTCAGCAATGCGCTCATTGTCCGTCAGGTTCACTGGCCACTTGATCCAGGCTATCTTCTTCTGTTTTTTACTCTTTGCCATAGTTGTCAGCATTTGATTGTTTAACCTCGACCATCCCGTTGCGCTCACGATAAGCCTGTGCGAGTGGTTCGTTACTGGAGGAGAAATACTCTCGAAGGATTTCTCCTATAAGGCGAGGTTCGTGCGATTCTTTTGAACCTGCCTTAGATTTGTGATTTAATACCTTTGTCATGTTTATGGGTATTAAAAAATCCTCTCTGGTACGGTGGCATTCGGAGAGGTTTCCTTGCCACCCTTTTTAGTACCATCTTTCCCCGACCTATGATTTGCAACTCATAAGTTAGGTAGACTACTTACAGGGATTGTCCTGCCGCGCACGCTTGCGCTATTCATCTTATTACTCTTGCAAAGAGGTCTTTGGGATTTACCTTTTGCGATTTCGTTGGGCAAAGGTATGAAAAAGCATTCAAGCGCCAAATGACGCTCCTCACACCTCCCGATGTTCTTGCTAAGACGAACGTACTGATTCCCTACAAACGAAATACGGCACGCTCCCCTTGTAGGAAACGTGCCGCAAATTTAAGAATAAAACAAATAATCTTTTAGGGCAAAAAATAGAATACCAATTTGTACTAGGGTTAGTATTCTTCTAAAGACTTGTTATAGTTGCCAAATTATACCTATTTCAGTTAAATTACCATTAACTTCTTTTATCTCCTCTGAATGCGTTTCTTTGTTCACAACTCTATCAGACAGAAAGTTCTTGCATGTTTGAATTCGTATTCCAGTGATGAAATTCAGAATTTTCGCAACTTTGGTTTTTGCACCATAAGCATTATACTGTGCGCCAGATGACTCAAGAAACCGTAATGTAAGTTCGAGTCGTATTTTATCGTGTGGGGCAATCGCTATGGGCTTTTCATACTCTTCAAGTCTTTCTTTCAACTGGAGATTCTCTTGAAGTAAAGTTGCTAAAGCTGGATCGTTCTGCGTATTTGTGTTCTCAGTTTGAGTATTTGAAGAGTTAACTGAACTCGCATTTCCACCATTAGACAAAAGCTCGTAGAGTTCATCTTCTATTTCTTCAAGTAGCTGATAGCCCTTACGAGTCATTATCATCCCTGTTCTTTCTTCGTTGACATCAAGGTAATCTTCTCTCGTCAACTGACCCCATATATTCTTTTTGTAGTAATCACAATCTACATCAAAATGTTCTTGTGCAAACGCCTCACTGGATGAACTTATACCATGTTCTTGCGTGTATTTTATTAGTGTATATTGGTCAACCGTGAGATTTAGAGGTGATAATAATTTTCTCAAAATACGATTCTTGGTTGATTTCATTTCATCAAGTTCAGCTTGACCAGCTTTTTTTATTTGGGTTGCTTCTACTTCTTCACCTTCACCAAAAGCCGCATATACCATATCTCTTGATTTCAGGGAACTCACCGCCACATAAAATTGTGCTTCAGTCAGTCTTGATGGAGCTTCATTGTGCTGAAGACCATCGGACAGAAGCTCCAATGTTATGATTTCATTCTTCGAAAGACTACTCATATATTTAACTGTTGTATATCCTTTTATCTGTTAAAACATAGAAATCTATTCTCTATCATGCAAAGTTACAAAATTCGAATGACATTTAGGTAATTTCGAGATATAAAACCATTCTGTCGAGCCAATATCGCTCACACTTTACACAAATATTACCGTTCAAACAAAGAAATCCGACCATTCTTACCCTATCTTTAACTAAAAATTAGTATATTTGTGCCGAATTATACACGTATGCGTGCATAGCGCGCTACGATAGCGTATAAATATAGTAGAAAACGGAATATTATAGCTAAAAGAGCAAACAACGATATGTCTGAACAAAACGTACATAAGATAGGCTTTCTCGTTGCACTCATCAACGAGTTTGCTCGCAGATTCCATCTTACCGATAAGGAGTCTTACAACTATATTGCACGCTATGGTGGCGTTGAGATGTTCTTCGAGAACTACAACATCCTCCATACCCTCTCGTTCAGCGACATGGTTGAGGGCATGGCTTCATTCTGCCAGCGGAAAGGAGGTAATCTTGCCTTATGAAACTCTATCATGGCTCAAATGTAGCGATTGAGGCTATCGACCTTTCTCGCTCTAAGCCGAACAAGGATTTCGGCCGTGCCTTCTACCTTTCCTCCGACTTGTCTCAGGCGCAGGAGATGGCAAAAGCAAAATGCATCCAGTTTGGTGGTACGCCTTGTGTTACGACATACGAGGTTGACGAAGCACAAATGCAGCAACTTGCATATAAGGTATTCGACTGCTATAACCACGAATGGGCGCGCTTCGTTTACAACAATCGAGACGAGCAGCAAGACTTTACGCATCAGTATGACATTGTATATGGCCCTATCGCAGATGACTATGTTGGTCTTCAGATGCGTAAATTCCGTTTCAGCAAACTGACCTTCGAGCAGTTTCTGGAAGAGATAAAATATCCCAAAGGTATAACTTTCCAATATGCTTTCTGCACTCCAGAAGCCATTAAATTACTACAACGCGTATGACTGTCACACAAGAAGATTTCCAATCAATGGTTGAGGACATGACAACCGACCTCGTTCGACTTGTTGTTGAACGCGAAGGACTCACTATGTCGCAAGCATTCGAGAAAGTATATAATTCGCCGATATACGATGCTCTTCAGAATCCTGAGTCGCAACTATATTTCCAAAGCCCCGGCTATGTGTATAGTTGCTTGACCGCATAAACATACACGCCCAACGCTCATCATGGCGGTAAAAGGTTTGAGCATATAATGGTTATCGTAGCCGAAGGCGTATCGTAGTAAAACGTATCGTCATCGTTGAAAATGACCACTTGCCAGCGGGCAAGAAAGAACATATTGAAAAAGCGTTTATGGACGCTTGTTTTTGGTTATTCTAAACTTCCACAATCAGAATACACTATCAAAAGCAAGACAGAAATAAATGCCTACGGGTAGATTGTATCCCCCGTTTGCGTGCTGAGGGCGTAATGTGTCCTCAAGCACGCATTATGGGTGTATCATATCCCCTACGTAGGTATCTGAAACTGTGGCTTATAGTGTAAGGCTGTGGAAGGCCAAGAATAACAAGCGAGCAGAAGTAAGGTACCTACGTTTTTTATCTCCATACACCTTTAACCGTCCTCGGGTATCGGACATGAAGAGAATTATGGCACTGCGTAACAAGCGTGTTAGAAATATCATTGACGAACTCAAGGATCAGTACCTTGAGGAAGATCGCTATGTGCGACCTTGGATTATAGGTTTCAGCGGTGGAAAGGACTCTACCGTTCTTCTTACTCTTGTTTGGATGGCCATGCAAGAACTGCGAGAGGAAGGAAAATCATTGAACCGTAATGTATATGTTGTATGCAATGACACAATGGTAGAAAACCCTATCATTGAGGAGTATGTTACCAAGGTGTTGGCTCAGATTGCGAGAGCTGCCAAGGAGCAGCAGATGCCCGTTACGGTTTCAACTACTACGCCTGCTCTTGAAGATACGTTCTGGTGTTGCGTAATCGGAAAGGGTTATCCTGCACCAAACAATGCATTCCGATTCTGTACAGAGAAGATGAAGATTAAGCCGACCTCTCAGTTTATTACTGATCAGGTAGCTGCAGATGGTGAGGCTATTGTGCTTGTCGGTACTCGTCTAACCGAAAGTCAGGCACGTGAACGTAGTATCAAACGTCACGAAATCAAGGGTCACAGGTTGTCTAAGCATCCCCTGAACCCCAATACATTTACATACGCGCCCATCAAGGAGTTGATGCTTGAAGAAGTTTGGTGGATTATCCGCGCATTACCTTGCCCATGGGGATTCGACAACGAAATACTATTTGACATCTATTCGGATGCATCAGCTGATGATTACGAGTGCCCAACAGTCGTTACCGATGATTCCCATCGCACGTGTGGTCAAAGCCGTTTTGGCTGCTGGATTTGCACGGTAGTCAAAGAGGATAAGTCTATGCACGCACTCATCAAGAATGGCGTACAATGGATGCAACCACTTCTTGACTTCCGTAATCGTTTGGTTGAGAATCGTAATGTATCAGAATTGCGTTGTTCCACTCGCCGTAATGGCCAGCGTGCTGTTGACGAATCTGGACATAACCTCGGTAACTATACGATGGAGTACCGCATCCAGCTACTTCGCGAACTGTTGACGATTCAAAAAGAGACGCAGGACTATCGCTCAAGTATTGACTTGATAACCAATCAGGAATTGATTGCCATTCAGGTTATCTGGTATCGTGACGGCAACTTCACAACTACCGTTAACGACATCTATAATGAGGTTTATGGCTACAACATTCCCAATACGAACATCGGTTTGCAAGAGCGCCTGCTACTGGAGAAGGCATGTAAGGAGCATCCCAAGCATTTTCAACTCATACAGGAACTGCTTGCGTTGCAGAAAAACAAGGTACTGCTAATGCGTAAATATGGCCTTCAAACTGACCTTGAAGCACGCCTTGAATCATTTGTAAAGGAGGAGGAAGAAGTATGATCATAAAAAGCATAACACTCAACAACTATCGCCTTTACGAAGGAGAGAACATCATCCGTTTTACTACAACGGACGAAAAGAATATCTGTCTCATTTCCGGTGAAAACGGATTTGGTAAGACTACCTTCTTGCACTCATTGATATGGTGTCTCTATGGCCGTTTGATAACGGAAGTAGAAGCGGAGGTACGAAAAGACATTGCCAACAATGGTTACAACGCATTCCTGCGTAACAACCTCAATAATAATGCCCGCGCTCGTTTTGAGAAACTTGATGCTACGGACAAGGAGCAAATCAAAAGACGTGGTTACACACCTGAGAATGAGCATTTGAAAGCTGCAACTACTTATTTCGTGGCAATAGAGTTTACTGATGTCGTTATCCCATCACTTCCTTGCACCTCCTTGAAAGTGATCCGCTCCTACGACATGGTTACCGAAAAGGAAAGCATTGAGATACTTATTGATGGAGTGACCAATGAACTGACCGCAGAAATCGGTTCTGAGGTGTTTATCAATGATTTCATTCTCAACAAAGATATTGCTCGTTTCTTCTTCTTTGATTCGGAGCAGATTGTTGCTCTCGCAGAAACGAATACCATTGCGGAGAAGCGCAGATTATGTTCTGCCTACAATGAGGTTCTTGGCGTAAGGAAGTATGAGGACTTGAAACGCAATCTTGAAAATGTCCGTTTGCGCTTCCGTAAGAAATCATCTGATGTGGAAAGTCGCGAACGCCTTATCAAGTTGCTCGACAAGCAACAAGAAGTTGAGGAGCAGATAGAGAATGTAAAGCTGCATACCAAAGACATTGAGAAGGAGCTGACTTCACTCAAAGCAGAGGACGAAGCCCTCCAGCTTCAGTTGATGCGTGAGGGAAACAGTGCTACTACGATAGAAATCCAACGCATAGAGAAGATGATTTCGGTAACGAAAGAGAAGGATGAAGAATATAAAAAGAAACTGCGTCTCTTCATTGACTATGCCCCATTTGCCATTGCTGGTTCTTTGTTGAAGGACACAAAGGAGCAGTTGGAGCATGATCATAAAGTTACAGAGGAAAACAATTTGCAGTTGAGCAAGAACCTTGTCGTATCGGATATTACAAGTGACCTTCTGCTGATGGTCAACAAGGTCGAATTGTCTCCAGAGACATCGATAAAACTCCAGGCAGAGATACAGGCCATCCTCGGGAAATACAAAGGCGAAGTATCTTCAACCGATACGCTGCTTACTTTGGCTGATGCAGATTACGAAGAGTTCATAGCGGTTTATTCCAATGTAACGACAACGTACAAGGCAGAATTCGAACATCTGGCAGACGATTACCGCAAAAACAAACAAATTCTTGAACGTAACAGCCGCCGACTCTCCAACATCAACAGCAAAGAACAGGATGAACTTATAAAAGGCATTCGCAATAAGAAGAATGAGGTAGAAGCATCGATTGCTCAGAAAGACACAGAGATTCGCCAGGCACATGAGTCCCTTGGCGTTTTATCTCAGGAACTTGCCACCGTCAACAAACAAGTTGCCGAATTGAGCAAGAAGGTTTCGCTGGATGATGTTGACGCAAAGAAAGATAAAGTCGCAGAGAATCTGATTGACGAACTTTCAACATTCCTTGTGTCTCTCAAACAAGAAAAGAAATTCTCACTCGAAAGGCGCATCAAGTCAGTGCTCAATACCCTAATGCATAAGGAGGACTTCATCGGCAAGGTTGAAGTAATCATTAACGGCGAGGATATGGACATTGAACTATACACCATAGACGACAAGCTTATCAACAAGGATTCACTTTCAAAGGGCGAACAGCAGTTGTATGCGACCTCTATCCTCAAAGCTCTGGTTGATGAATCTGGTATACAGTTCCCCGTATTCATTGACTCACCGCTCCAAAAGTTTGACAAGAGCCATGCGACAAAGATTATTACGGAATTCTATCCTCAAATCTCCAAGCAGGTTGTGCTTTTCCCCTTGTTGTACAAGGAGCTTACCGCACAAGAGTATAATGTCATGAAGCCACTTGTCAATGCAACCTATCTTATTAAGAACGACACTACTCACTCATACTTCGAGCTTGTGCCAATTGACGAATTCATTAAAGAGTAACGCGTTATGTTCAACCAGATAAAGACCAGTGCAAAGAATAAAGATGCCGTGACCATACTTACTCGAAAGTTCGGTCTTGGTGCGGAGAATGTGATTGCGCGTATAGCCATCGCCAGCTCCCTGCAAAGTGGTGTAAAGTTCTCGCCTCTTGATGTCAAAGACAGTGGTGGCAAGGAATACTCAAAGAGTGTTCTGTTTGGCTCTCATTATCCCATGTACGCAGCCCTGATGTGCAAGCATTATGGCATCAGGATGTCTGACAAGGACCTGCCTCGCTACTTCAAGCTACACCTTGATGATGGACTTGAAGCAATCATGAAGGATGTAAAGGACAATCCAAATTTAGTGGGATTCGATTATTTGTTTGACAAGATTCATCTGGGATTAGATTCTATATGTTAAGAGACGTTTCCTTTAAGAATACATATTCCACAGGTATGAATGAACCTAAGGAATTCTTTACCGAAGCATTGATTGAAAGCAAATACTTCGATTTAGGTCTTGGGTTCTTCTCTTCTAGTGGCATACATTCACTCGCATACGGCTTTGCTCTGTTTGTTGCGAATGGTGGCAAAATGCGTGTTGTAATCAACGACATTCTCAGTGATGCCGACAAGAATGCTATTCTCAATGGAAAACTTAATTCTATATCAGACAAAGTATGTGAGAAGATAATCTCGGATATTGAAAAAATGAAAGAGACTTTCTCCAAGGCAGATGAGTTATTCTTTCGTTGCTTCTCTTATCTAATCTCACAGAAACGGTTTGAGTTCGTCGCAACACTTTCTGCCAAAGGAGGCCTTGGTCACGACAAATATGGCATTTTCACCGACGAGGTTGGAGATAAGGTTGCATTTATCGGCTCTTCTAATTTCTCTATGACGGCAATGGAGCTGAATGGAGAAACTATTACTTCGTTCGCATCTTGGACAGCCGACAAAATAAGGGTCGATGAATATCAAGAATTGTTTAACCAATCCTGGGAGAAGGATACAACACACCTTATACACATACCATTGGAACGCGTGAAATCGTTCGTTAAAGAAAATTTTAAGGCAGGAACTCCTAAAGAATTGATTGGTGCAGGGATTGACATCAGAGAATTCGATAATTCAGCTATCTCAAAACAAAAGCTTACACCTCTTCCTCAAAGGATTATTGACAAACTCGAGTTCAAAGAGTCTGAACCAAGATTCCCATTTCCTGAGGAGCGTGACATACAAACAAAAGCTTATACATCGTGGCTTTTTAATAAAAGGACAGGAATCTTTGCAATGGCAACAGGTTCAGGAAAGACTGTCACAGCCTTAAATTGTATTCTAAAAGAGTACAAAATACATGGTTATTACCGAGCTATCATTGTTGTACCTACGCAAGCATTAGCCGTACAATGGGAAAAAGAATGTAAAAATTTCAACTTTAGTAACATTGTATCTACCCATACCACGAGGAATTGGAAGAGTGAAATTAGTCGTTATATTACCCAAAGCATATTTGGCTCTGCTCAAGACATAATTATCATAACGACTTATGCGACCTTTAATCGCAAAGATATGCAATTCTTCGTAAGGAAGACAAAAAATATTGATGATTTTATCTACGTTGCAGATGAAGCACATAACTTAGGCTCATCTTCATGCTTAAAAACTCTGCCAGTGCAAATTACCAAAAGAATTGGTTTATCTGCAACACCAGAAAGAGTATATGATGAGAAAGGGTCAAAACAAATGTATGACTTCTTCAATTCTTATCCTCCTCTGTATACATATCGTTATACGATGAAACAAGCTATTGACTCAGGAATACTCTGTAAATATGATTATCATCCTATTTTTGTTAAGCTGAGTAATGTAGAGATGAAAGAGTATCTCAGAATTACTGAACAACTTCGAAAATTCATAGACCCAGAAACTATGACATATAAACCAGAAGCAGACAAGTTACTGCTTAAGCGAAAAAGAGTCATACATAAGGCAGTCAACAAGAAAGATGCGATAATAAAATTATTGGAATCACTGCAGGATGATGATAAGCTAAATTATACATTCGTATTTGTTCCTGAAGGGTATGAGCCAGATTACTCTGAAAAAGAATCGTATGAAGTTCAAGGAGAAGATTTGCACATTATAGACGAGTACTCCAAACTTTTCAAGGAGCATGGGTATAGGTATCATCAGTATGTGAGTGGCATGAACTTTCCAGAAAGAGTTTTATCACATTTCGCCTCTGGTGATATTCAAATACTGCTTTCCATGAAATGTCTTGATGAAGGTGTTGACATTCCACGAGCTGAGTACGCAATCTTTTGTTCAAGCACAGGTAACCCAAGACAGTTCGTGCAAAGGCGAGGACGTGTCTTGAGAAAATGTGAAGAGAAGGAGAAAGCAACTATATGGGATCTGGTAGTCTTGCCGGTTGATACCGATGACGAAAGTACAGGACAAGTAGAAGCTAACCTTTTTCAAAACGAGGTACGCCGCATCATAAATTTTGCAGCTTTAGCAGAAAACAAAATCTCAATCTTATATGGTCCTTTAGCAGACCTATGTGATCAATATAACATCGATGAATTTAAATTGTTAGAAGAAGAATTAAAACAATACTCGTGAAAATATGGCAGTTAAAAGTAAACTAGCAGAGAAACTCTATTCTCAGATTGAAGCAGAGATCTCAAAAACTCAATTATCCGAAGCCGAAAAGAACAAAATTAGTAAAGCAAAGGTGAAGGCAATGGCTAAGATAGTTTCTGACTTAACGGCAGATTTGGACTGCGATGCAAAGACGCAAGTGGATCCTTATATAGCTAATATCAAAATAATAACAAAGAAATGATTATCACGAACATTACAATAAAGAACTTCCAATCTTATTACGATACAGAGTCCATAGACTTTGAACGTGGTCTTAATATCATCATAGGAAATGGAGGTAAAGGAAAATCCAAACTTTTTAACGCATTCTATTGGGTTTTGTTTGGCAAGATTTACATTACCGGTGGAATGTGGTGTGCTACTCGAGATTTGTCAACATCGGGGTTTGGGAAGATGGGAAGATGGGAATTCCTGAACAAAAAGGCACTATTTGAAGCCCAGGCTGGACGAATTGTTACTGCATCTGTTAGTTTATCGTTAATTGATGATAAAGGCAAAAACATCACAATTGAAAGGTCAGTTGATGCTTTGAGAACAGAAGTTGAAAACTGGGATTGTTATGGTGCTTGGAACATCGGAAAAGATAACGTCCGAATAATTGACAATGATGGAGATCTCGGAACGGAAATATCATCAGGAATACACGCTGAATATTATATTCAAAACCTATTCCCCAAAAGCATCCGTGATTATATTTGGTTCCAAGGAGAGTCTCTGGATCAACTGATTGATTTCAGAGATAAAGAGACATTCGTAAATGTAATGCAAAGCATTTCATATCTTCCTTATTATGATAAGCTCATCAGTATTTTGGAGGGCGCATATAAAAAGATCGAAACAGATGAAAGGAAGAAAACGAAAGAGGTAAATCAAAGTAACGCAGAATCTTCAAGATTGAACAGAGAGAGAGACAAAACTCAAAGTGACATTGAACGATCTATCGCTAAGATTAAAGAATACGAGGAGAATATCAACCAAATCAGTCTACGTCTTGCTGAGGATAATTTAAAATTAGATGGTCATATAGACTATACTCAGTTGGTACAAGACTACAATACGTGTTTGAACGATGTTAAACTCTCTCTTAATGATGTAGAGAAAGAAGATGAATATCAAAGAAGACGATTAAGTGAGCTCTGGATTCTTCGTGGTATTGACGGTATGCTTGACGAAGCCAAGCAAATTATCAAGGAATACACAGAAGAGGAGAATACTCTTCCCGAGAAAAAATATCTTGATAATCCTAGCCGGTCAAAACTTGAAGAGATTCTGCATGACGGAAAGTGCTTTGTATGTGGCGCCGATTGTACCGAGGGTACAGCTCAGCATTCATGGATTCTCCATAGACTGAAAGAACAGGAAGAGTATCTAAAAGAGATGGAAGAGTACCGGTCAAATATGCAAAGCGCTAAGAGATTTACTATGTTTGTTGGAAAAATAAAAGATTACCCCGATGAACTTAAAATTGCTGTCTCTCTCATTGATTCTGATTACAAGGAATCAGAGCAGAGAATGACCAAGTTTCGCAATAAATACAGGAAGAAAAATGAAGAATTAAAGGAACTTGAGAATCAGAAGAACAAAATACGAGAAGAATATGGAATTGATGTTGTTAAGGAAGCTGGCAACGCCAAATTAACCAAATCTAGAATCAAAGCTTCAGAATCAAATTTACGTGAACAAGAGAAGTATAAGGAAAAAGAAATAACTAACAAATTTGAGTTAGAAAAGAAACTATCTGGTATTATGCTTCAAATCGATCAATTAGAAAAGGATGGAGCATACAAGACGGTACCACAAACGGAGTGGAAAGATACAACAGGATTCCTACTCCAAGTATGTAATATTGTTCGTGAGAATGAAAAAGATGTATTGAGAAAGAAACTCACGGAGAGAGCAAATGAATTGTACGATAAATTCACGAGACATGATAGTGGTTATCGTGGAAGGGTAGAAATAGATGAAGACTATGTAATGCTTTTTGAGCCCGGCCTTAATACAAGTCACGAAGATAGAAAGAAAATGAGCTATATTAATGCCTTACTCAGTTTAAGTGCGGAAGAGATCGAACTCAGTTACCCATTTATTAGCGATGCACCTACTTCATCATTTGATTTTGAAAGTACGTTCCAATACTTGATGGGTATAAAAGATGAATTTGAACAAATAATTATAATGACTAAAGACGTTGAAGTTGACAGCGACCGATACAAACAGCTTATGTCTGAGGCCAAAATTCCACGTATTTATCAGCTTTCAAGTGTGATTTATGAAGAAACCTCTGATGAGCCAGAGATGCATCAGGTTTCAACGACAATAAAACCATTAAAACCATAAAAACCATCAAATTGATATGATTGACGAAGAACTATATAATCTTGATTTCACTCTAGAGAAGGAGATGAAAGAAAAAATTATTGTTAAGTTTGCTGCCAAGCAACATGGTTATTACAATGTTTTTAGATACTATTGGCAACCATTTGTCTGGGCGGCGGTTATTGGTTTCCGGAAAAATCTTCGCAGAGAACTATCAGGCGAAAAAGAACAAATTTTCAACATGGGAATCATGATGAGAAATGGTGGCTCAAAATGCGTTCAAGCTTTGATCTGTTTGTGCATTGCGAAGTCAGGTTCTTTAGAAATAATGAAAGATCTAAAGAAAATGATAGCCATGATTAATGAATATGCTAATGGCGGTTTCTATGAAATTCTCAGAATGATTGAGGATAACGAATTTGGAGTAAATGATTTTGAGAATGTAAAAATGGAAATCCTATCTCGTGATTACATGGAATTTGAAGATGATGAACAAGACGAAATCGCTGATGAAATAGTAAAAACAGAAAAAGAAGAAGAATCGCCAGAAGTTACAGAAACCATAAAAAAGAAAAGGAATAAGGGCAAGTGGTCTCCAAAACAGGAGGCAGAACTTAAGAATTATTATAAAAGTGGATTGACCATTGAACAATTATCTGCATTTTTCGAGAGAAGTGAAGAGGACGTATCAGACAAACTTAAAAATCTGAATCTGTTGTAACAATTTTAGCATAACATTTGTGAACCATGAATCTCAACGCAAAAGAGAAATTACAGATATCCATTGATACGTTGCGGAAGGGAGAGGGGCGCTGGGACTGATTCCGTTAACCCGTTATGTTTTGTTTATTGTCTTCATTCATCCTGCCTAGAGGTATC
>JAKSLL010000008.1 GCA_024401215.1 Bacteroidaceae bacterium | reverse complement strand
TGGTTTGGACACCTCACCCTTGGGGGAGGCTGGGAGGGGGCTTATCTCTCCTCCTCAGGATGTGCAAGGTAATAAGCTCTAAGTGCTGTAGAAGTCACCTTGATGAAGCCCTTGGCATCCTCTGAAGACCATGCCTTAGCTGTCTCGCCATATTCGCCGAGCTTGTTCTTGACGAGGTCGTTTGGAGAATCAACACCTACTGTCTGGAAACAGAGTGGACGGAGTTCGAGAGTAACCTCACCTGTCACATTGCGCTGTGAAGAAGCGAGCATAGCCTCGATGTCTGCCATCACTGGTTCAAGGTACTGTGACTCATGGAGGAACATGCCATACCAGTTAGCAACCTGATCCTTCCAGTACTGCTGCCACTTAGAGAGTGTATATTTCTCAAGGAAACGGTGTGCGCCGATGATAAGCATTGGAGCTGCTGCCTCGAAACCTACACGGCCCTTGATACCGATGATTGTGTCACCTACATGGCAGTCACGGCCAATTCCGTAGGCAGCACCAATCTCTTCAACTGCCTGGATAGCCTCAATCTTGTCCTCATATTTCTTGCCGTTTACAGAGCAGAGCTCACCCTTCTCAAAACCAAGCTTCAAGATTTCTGGGCCTTCCTTTGTAGCATGCTTAAGGTAAGCAGATTCTGGGAGTCCCTGAGTTGAGTCGAGTATCTCGCCACCACAGATTGATGTTCCCCAGATACCTACGTTGTAAGAGTATTTGAGTTTAGTGAAGTCTGCAGCGAATCCATTTGCATTGAGGTAGTCAATCTCCTCCTGACGGCTGAGGTTGCCATCGCGAGTGAGAGTGATGATTTCTACGCCTGGTGCCATTACGAGGAATGTCATGTCGAAACGAATCTGGTCGTTGCCTGCACCTGTTGAACCGTGAGCGATTGCAGATGCTCCAATCTCCTTTGCGTAGCGAGCGATAGCGAGTGCTTGGAAGATTCGCTCTGAAGATACAGAGATAGGGTAGCAGTTGTTACGGAGCACATTGCCGAACACCATATATTTGAGTGACTTAGCATAGTATTCCTGAGTCACGTCGAGAGTCACATACTTTGTGGCGCCAAGCTTATAAGCGTTCTCCTCATTTGTCTTGAGCTGCTCTGGTGAGAAACCTCCTGTGTTAGCGCATGCAGCATAAACTTCGTATCCCTTCTCTTTTGCGAGATACATTACTGTGTAAGATGTGTCGAGACCACCGCTGAAAGCTACGACAACTTTTTTCTTTTCCATATTAAAGCCCTCGCCTTACCTCTTCTTTTTAAGATGAGTGACACTATGCGAGGTGCGTGTCTATTGTTATTGTTTCTATTTTTTCAAAATGAGATTGATTGTGGCTGACCACTAATTGTTGTCCAAATGACGTGTCATCATCTCACGGATGATTTCTGTGTAAACCTCAAAAGGATCGCCCTTATGCAGCTCTGGGTCGTAGAGCATTCCTGTGCAGATGCAGAATTTGCGCTCCTTCATCTCGAGGATAGGGAAGTTGACACATCCCTTGCATCCTCTCCAGAAAGCTTCGTCATCGGTAAGCTGATTGAAGCTGACAGGCACATAGCCCAAAGCAGTATTCATCTTCATCACAGCATCGCCAGAGGTTAGAGAGAAAATCTTTGCATGAGGCCATCTAACTCGTGCAAGGGTGAAGGTATGGTCCTTGATACGTTTTGCAATGCCGCGACCAAGGTAGTCTGGGTGTACGATAAGGCCAGATGTTGTCACATAAGATTTGTTTCCCCATGTTTCGATGTAGCTGAACCCTACAAACTTGTCACCAAGCTCTGTCTGCACTTCAGGGTCAAGAGCAAGAACAGCCTTGCCCTCTTTCATCTTTGTTGCAACATATTCGTGTGTACGCTCAGCAATACCTGTGCCTCGCTTCTTTGCAGCAATACGTATCGTGTCAAGGATTAAGTCAACGTATTTCTCGTGAGAGGCATCTGCCACAATGACTTTAATTCCGTCTTCGTATATCATGTTATATTTAAATATGTGTACCAGGATATACCGGTACTATTGTTCTTAAATTCGCTACTAATGTTTCTTTATTGAATCCTTCTTCTAAAGCAAGGAATATAGTGTCATCACCAGCTATCGTACCTATTACATCGCTGAATCTGGCATTGTCAATATCGCTCGCCAGACCGCTGGCATAGCCTGGGCGTGTCTTTATCACAGCTAATTGCCCAGAAATTCTTATCGACATGAATCCGTTTTGAATAGCAGTCCCCTCTTGCTTGTGTTCTCTCACTCGCAGATAATAAGGGTTGTCGGGCATCATATATATAGATCGCCCTTTGGAAAAGCCTTTGACCACCTTCAAGAGTTTCAAGTCGCGTGATAATGTAGCTTGAGTCATGCTCACTCCTTCAGCAAGCAATGCCTGTGCTAATTCATCCTGACTTCCAATTTCTTGAGTCTGGATAATGTTTTTTATTATGTCTAATCGAGATTGTCTTGCAGTCATCTTTTTGCATAATTATTCACAAATCGGCTGCAAAGTTACTATTTATTGTGAATAAAAAATGCATATTATGCAGCGTATGTTGCATAATATGCATAAAAGGACGTAAATTGAACACCTTTATGGTGTTTGTTGCGTCGTATAGCAAAGTGGTGTTTGCAATTAGATGATTACTTGCTTATTACTTAAGTCCTTTGTAATCTTCAGTAGCGTCGAAATCAACCTCCTTGCATTGAGTGTACATAGCAGGGCTGTTGCTGACCTTATAGTAATTGCTGCCTTTCTGCTTCACAACTTCACATGAGCGCCATGATGTGTCGTAGCCGCTGCTGTAAACTTCGAGATACAGCACATAGCCTTGGAGAGACTGTGAACGCTCATACTGGCGTGTCTTGCTTGTACGAACCTTGATGGTGTAAGGCTTCTTTGGGTTGAATCCATTTGAAGGTGTTGCTCCGTCAAAGAATGTGGCTACAAGGTGAAGTCGTGGATATGAGTCATTTGGATCTTTTTTGAAAATCTCAGGCAGGCGTCGCATGACAGAAGGGACATTGATGTCGGTGTTGTTCAGTTTTACACATGCCTCACCAACTTTCTTGTCTCTATTGTACATTTCGAAAGCCACAAGCTGTAGCATCACGCATCCTTCGGGAGTTGTTCCTAATTTAGCTTGAAGCGCCTTGAACTCATCGAGAGTTGCAGGAATCTTGGAGATGCTGACACTGGCTGTCTGACCTGCTTTCCACACTTTAGGATCTATAGTGCCCTTTGTGGAAACAGTCTGTGCAAACGACATCATAGTCGCTATGAATAGCAGAGACGCAAGAATGATTTTTCTCATAATGACCTACTTGTTAAGTGTGAGATTCAACGAGAAGATTAGTTGAGAACCTTAGTGACCTCGTAAAGACTGAGGTATTCTGTCTGTGATGATTTTTCTTTCTCAACCTTGATGCGTCCGTAAGTCTCATCGATATCCACAACCTTATATCCGTCTCTGAAGCCGCTTACGAAGACAGCTTTTACTGCGTCGCCAACCCTGATGTCTTCTTTAGCAGGGATGAGCACACAGTCTGCTCTGTCGTAAGCAACGAGTTTAGAGGCGAATCCAAGACAGAGAACCTTCTTGTCTGTGAGAGCTACGATAGTTGCTTTGTCTCCATTTGACTTGAGTGCCACTTCAGCACCTGGCTCCCATGTGCCGTCTTTCAATACGATGAATGAGTTTGGCTTAAGCTGATCCTGGTATTTTTGAGCAAATCCAGAGCCATCTTCCTTCCAGTTCATGTCAAGATAGCAAACCTTTGGCTCTGCTGGGTTTGTAGCGTCTGTTACAATAGCGCGCTTGAGTCCTGAGCCGCTCTGCCACCAAGAAAGCACGATGTCACCCTTCTTAGCTGTCTGTCCTGCAGGGATTGGTATGACGAGTGAATTAGGAATCTCTCTATTGCTCAATTTAGTAGTCTTTTCACCAATCTCCTCAATCTCTGAAGAGTAGTATATGAGAGACTCTTTCGTGAGGTCTTTCTTCTTCTCAACAGCAATAGGGTAGTATGTGTAGCATGAGAGAGCCCAGTCTCCAGGATTGCCGACAATTTTCTGTGACTCAGGGAAGTCCCATGGGAATGTATCGTACTCTCCTTCTGCAACTGTCTCGTCTGCTACAGCTGTAGAATCTGCGTCGTTTTCTCCTTCGTTAGATGATGTTGAACCTCCGCAGCTTGTTGCGATTAAACCACAGAAAAGAAGTGAAGCTACTAAAAATGATGACTTTTTCATAATGTGTTTTGTTTATGTAATAATTAGTGTTTTTTGGTAATATGGATTCATGCGGACCCATTATAAAAAGGGAATCCGCAGATTTATACAATCCGCGGATTCCGTATATTGCTTTCCCTTTAGATTGCCATTTATTATTTGCTTTCTGCTGGAGCTTCAGCAGCAGCTGCTGCCTTGCTCTTCTTTGAGCGCATAACAAGGAATACTATACCGCCAACTACGACTAAGAGGAGTGGAATTGCGATGAGAGGGCGATAGAAGAGCCATGCGATAGAGATGATAAGGAATGACCAAACAATTCCGATCAAACCACAAACGATGTTTGCACCAACATTTGCAATGTCTGAGAGGAATGGGAGCACCTTGAGAACTGTGATGAAGAAGCCGAACATAGACTTGAGACCAGAGATAACAAGGATGATACCGATGATACGGAGTACCCAAGTCCACATAGTGTTAGTGTCTTCAGCAGCCTGGAACATCTCTTCCATAGAATGATTGCCACGCTCTACCATGCTGAATGAACCATGCTTGTTAGTTGACTTTACGAGTTCGCCATTCTGAACCTTTGCGATGATTGAAAGCTGACCTGGGTTAACCTGTGTGAAAGTGATGCGAACGTCACCAATCTCTGGTGTGCCAGGATTTCTACCGATGTAAATAACATTGTCAGTTACATGAACATAAGGTAACTCAGCCTTTACTTTTACAGGAGCAGCAGTTGAATCGTTAGCGATTGTGTCATTTGTTGCTGTAGCAGCTACGTTGTTTGCAGGAACTGTTGAAACTGTTGCATTACCCTTGTACTGAGCCATCTTGTTGTTGATGTCAGCGAGGATAGCTTCGTCAATTTCAATGTCTGTGTTTGTAGATCCAGTGATGCTGCTGATGAGGCTGCCAGAGAGCTTGTAACCGCCGAAAGTAACATTCTCAGCAACGAAATCGTCATCTTCGTAAACAAGGTATGTTCTGTTCACATTCTTGTACTCAGGATCCTTGAACTTCTGAGAATCCTCTGGACGGCTTGTCCAGTCAGTCTTGTATGTGTAAGTTGTAGTCTCTTCCTGTGAACCGCCAACCTTGTCCTTAGTTTCTGTGTGAGACTCTTCAACGTACTGGAAGAACTCAACTTTACGTGATAATCTGATAGCGTTGACCTTGACATTGAAGTCTTTGTCAGTAAGGATGTCGCTTGTCTTTGAGTCTGCTGTTGCATGGATAACCTGACTCTCGAGAGCGCCGTCAGCCTTTGACACGTCGTCAACATGCTGGCATGCATCCTGAGTTGCTTCGATGTTCTTTGTCTGCTCTACTGCGCGACCTTCATTCCACCAGAGGAGGATTGTTGCTCCGATGAAGAGGATGAAGCCAGTGAAGATTGCCTTGAAGCTGTTGCCAAGGCGTGAACCATAGCTGGTAGTTTTGGTTTCTGTGTAAGCCATTTTTCTTTTGTTTTTGTTATAAATATTGATTATTTGTTATTCTTTGCTTTCTTAAAAGTTGTAGGTGAAAATCACCCTTTGTGCTCGTGAAATCATTTCGATTTCGGTGCAAAATTATATCCTTTATAAATATAATGCAAATTTTGTTTAAAACTTTTTACGAAAGTTACATGGTATTTTCGCAAAGGACTTTTTGCACCTTTGTAAGTGTCATTGAAAGAGGTGTCTGTTGGATAAATATATACAAGTTTCGTAAGCTCCACTTTAACTCCCCAAACAGAAAATGTATGAATATTTACGGTTCTGTTTCTCCTTCTATGAAATTGTCAACAAAAAGATACTCTCCGTCCCATACAGCATAAGTGAAAAGTGTCATCCATTCGCCAAGTATGACAAGTCGAGTCTCTTTACTGAACATAAGGTCAAGTTCTATGTGTCGGTGCCCGAATATGAAGAAATTAACTTCTTGATGCTCTTTCAGGTAATCCTTGGCATACAGCACAAGACCTTCCTTGTCCTCTCCAAGATAGGGCGTCTCTCCGCTGTATTCTGCTCTCTCATAACCGACAATGCTGGTCACGTTGTCGAAATCCTCGCCATCTTTCTTTCCGAGTCCGCTTCGTTTCATCCGCGAATGCTTTGCCCAGTTTAATCCGAAATTGATAAATGGAGTGGGGTGGATGCACTTGGCAAGCTTGAGCAGAGTCTTGCTGTGAAAAATCGAGAACAGAAGCTTTGTCTTCCACTCCTTGTCGCGGTAGTCAAGTCCGTCGCCATGAGCGAGATAGAAAATCTTATCATCAATTTCCAGCGTACAAGGCTGGCGGTGCAGTATGACGCCACACTCCTTTTCGAGGTAGTCTCCCATCCACATGTCGTGATTGCCAGTGAAGTAATGCACTTCTACGCCCATGTCAGTCAGTTCGCTTATCTTGCCGAGGAATCGGGTGTATCCCTTTGGCACCACTTCCTTGTATTCAAACCAGAAGTCAAACATGTCGCCAAGCATATACACTGCCGATGCCTTCTCCTTGATTTTGTCAAGGAAATTCACTAATCTTCTCTCATGAGTTCGTCTATGCTGCAGGGCTCGGCTGCCCAGATGTGCGTCGGAAATGAAGTAAATCTGTTTCAATTAAGAGTATGGTATTATGTTTATGATGTTATATGGTAACTGCTCAGTGAATGCCTTCTTCAAACAAAGATTGGCTTATGCCGAGCTTCGGTTCTGTCAAATTCTACCAAAATTTAGCAGTTTTGTTGTTCTTGTATGTGGAATCCCAGAGCCAAAGGCTCTAATTTGGTGGAATTTGGTTGGATCCTTGTTTATAGATCATATCGTTGAGTAGTTACGTTATATGAAATACTGCTTACATAAACCCGAGGTCAAGCTTTGCCTCCTCGCTCATCATGTCCTTTGTCCACTCTGGCTCAAAGACAACATTCACATTTACTGATTTCACTCCTTTGATGCTTTCGAGCTTTTGCTGTATGTCTTCCAAAATGAAGTCTGCGGCAGGACAGTTAGGTGCTGTGAATGTCATGTCAATGTCAAGATTATATATCTTGTCGTCCTCTGGCTCGCATTCTGTTACATCAATCTTGTATATCATTCCTAAATCCCATACATTAACAGGGATTTCTGGGTCAAAAACTGTCTTTAGCAATTCAACTGTCTTTTCTTCTATCGAATATTTGGTTATTTCTTCTGCCATTCTTCGTTTTTTTTATTAACTTTGTGCAAAGTTACAGCAAACAACTGTTTCAACAAAATAATTCGAGACTTTTCTCGTTTATATAGTTGATGAAAACTACACATATTTATATTATATTGATTTTGACTGTTCTATTATCTTTCTTGCCAAATTCAAATCAGATGAATGCCCAGACAAGAAAGGTGATGAATAGACCGTACATCGACCAAAGGCAGTTTCACTACGGATTTTTGGCTGGTGTGCATCTTCAAGATATAGAATTGCAACAGAATGGATTTGCCGATGCAGCAGGAAACCAATGGTTTGCTGAGGCTCCAAATTATGAGCCAGGGTTCTCTGTGGGAATCCTGGGAGAATTCTATATCAATAAATATCTGGCATTTAGGGCTATACCTACGATGCATTTTGGCACGAAGAATATGGTGTTTCGCAATAATCTAAACATGGAACGCCAGTATCAGTCCATTAAGTCAACTTACTTCTCTGTTCCCCTTGATGTTAAATTTGCTGCCGAACGCTTCAATAACTACCGTCCCTATGTTGTTGCAGGTATTAATCCGATGCTTGACCTTACCGTCAAGAAACAGAAACAGTATCTGCTCACAAACACCGACTGCTACCTTGAACTTGGCTTCGGATGCGATTTCTACCTTCCGTTTTTCAAGTTTATTCCTGAGGTGAAGTTTATGTATGGCTTGACAAATGTCATCGATAAGAAGCGAACAGACATAACAGATGAGAGCCAGCTGATTTTCACTCAGTCTGTTGACAGGGCGAAAAGCAAGATGATAGTTTTCACGTTCTATTTTGAATGATGACGTTGGTATCATAAAATCATATCTACTGAAATGAAATACTCTATAGTAATACCAGTGTATAATCGCCCTGATGAGGCGGATGAGTTGCTCGACAGTCTCACAAGGCAGACTGTCGCAGACTTTGAAGTTGTCATTGTTGAAGACGGCTCGACGCTTCCTTGCAAGGATGTGGTGGACAAATACTCCGACAGGCTTGACATAAAATACTTCGTGAAGAAAAATGGAGGTCCGGGACCTGCACGAAACTATGGAGTTGAGCATTCCAAGGGAGAATACGTGCTTATATTAGACAGCGACTGTGTCATTCCTGAGGGGTATGTGGCTGCTGTGGAGGCAGAGCTGTCAAGCAATCCTTGTGATGCTTTTGGAGGCCCAGATGCTGCACACGAATCTTTCACAAAGGTGCAGAAGGCAATCTCTTACAGTATGACATCTTTCTTTACAACAGGCGGCATCCGAGGCGGAAAGAAGAAAGGTGCGCTCGACAAATTCTACCCTCGCTCGTTTAATATGGGCATGAAACGCTCTGTGTATCTGCGTCTTCATGGATTTGAGAAGATGCGTTTTGGCGAAGATATTGATTTCAGCTACCGTATTGTAGAGGGAGGCTATTCTTGCAGACTCTTTCCTGAAGCATGGGTGTGGCATAAGAGGAGGACGGACTTTGAGAAGTTCTTCCGTCAGGTGTTTAACTCTGGCATTGCTCGCATAAACCTTGAGAAGCGCCACCCTGGTACAATGAAGCTTGTTCACATGCTGCCGATGGTGTTCACCGTGGGTGTGATAGTGCTGTTCCTTGCTGCTGTGGCTTTCCGACAGGTCGATTACTGGCGTGACACATTCACAGGCATAATATTCTCCAATGGCGCTATGCTGCCTGCATACGCTATCTGCCTTATGCCTATAGTGTTGTACTCTCTTCTGATTTTCTTTGACTCAAGCATAAAGAATAAGAATGTGCTTATAGGCTTCCTCAGTGTAGAGGCGGCATTCGTGCAGCTTATGGGCTATGGCTTTGGATTTCTTAAGGCATGGTGGCTGCGCTGTGTGCTGAAGAAAGATGAGTTTACAGCTTTTGAAAAGAATTTCTATGATTAGAAGAGATTTCAAACCATTCAACACTTCGCAGGCTACAGAGACCGACGCTGAGGTCATCTATAATAGCGAGGCATACCGCAGCGTAGAACATAAAAAAGCTCCTGCTGTAATGCCTCAGCCTTCTCATCTTGCCATCAAGGATCTCGCAGCGGAGGACAGGCCGCGTGAGAAGCTCATAGCAAATGGCGTGGAGTCGCTCACTGTGCCCGAACTGCTTGCCATCCTTATTGGCGGCGGTACGACAGAGCAGACAGCGGTTGAGATTATGCGAGACATCATGGAAGACTGCCAGGGAAAACTCCAGAATCTCAGTAAGATGAGCATGCAGCAGCTGATGTCCTACAAAGGGATTGGCGAAGCAAGGGCTCTCAGCATTATTGCTGCAGCAGAGATTGGTCGCCGTCGTGCATCCGAGACAGCTGCCGACCTCTTGCTGTTTGGTAGCGGTGCTGAGGTGTATGCCTACATGAGGCCAAAGATTCAGGATTTGTACAGAGAGGAGAGCTGGGTGCTGCTGTTGAACAACAACTCACGTCTTATCCGTTGCGCTCATCTTTCTTCTGGCGGAATATCTGACACCTCCGTGGATGTGCGCATGCTCTTCAAAGAGGCTTGTCTGGCGAATGCCACATGCTTTATACTTGTGCATAACCATCCGAGCGGAAGTCTGCGGCCAAGCCGTTTAGACGACGAACTGACGGCAAATGTCCACAAAGCAAGCAAGACGATGAACATCAGGATGCTCGACCATGTGATTGTTGCTGATGGTGGTTATTATAGCTACGCTGAAGAAGGAAAACTTTGATTTAATATAACAATACAAAATGAAACTAACAGTTATTGGCGCTGGCAATATGGGCGGCGCGCTCATCAAGGGATGGGCAAAAAGCGGTAAGGTTAGCAGCATTACTGTTGCTGACAAGAACGAGGCACTTCTCGCTCAGTTCAAAAATGAATACCCAGTTCTTAATACAACCACAGATAACATTGAGGCTGTCAAAGATGCTGATGTCATTGTGCTTGTGGTTAAGCCATGGCTCATGAAGCTTGTCATTGCAGAGGTTAAGCCTTACCTCAATCTTGGCAAGCAGATTATTGTTTCTGATGCAGCCAACTTCACTACAGGCATGCTTGCTGAGGAGTTAGGGCAGGCAGGGCAATATTTCTATGTCATTCCAAACATCGCGGCGGAGTTTGGGGCGAGCATGAGTTTTATCGCAAAGGGAGAAGCGGCTACAGCAGAGAGCCTCGCGACTGTTGACGAGTTGTATAAGATTGATGGAGACACTCTCGTTGTGACAGAGAACCTTGTCGGTCCTGGCATGATGATGGCGTCTTGTGGCATAGCTTATGTGATGCGTTACATCCGCGCTCAGATGGAAGGCGGCTGCGAGATGGGCTTCTATCCTCAGCAGGCAAAGCAGATAGCACTCCAGACTATGCAGGGTGCTGTGTCTCTGCTCAAGGAGACAGGATGGCATCCAGAAGAGGCTATTGACAAGGTTACCACTCCTGGAGGCGTTACAATAAAGGGTCTTAATGAACTTGACCATTCAGGATTTAACTCTGCTGTCATCCGCTCGCTCAAGGCTGGTTTGAAGTAATTTAGTAATACTTGTTGTGGGGTTAAAGTGTAGTTAAAGTGACAAATGTCCGACAAGGTAAACGTCCCTTTAACTCCGAGCGAAGAGATAACTCCTCTTTAACTCCACTTTAACTCCCCAAAACGAGCAAGTTAGGGCGAAAGTTGACTTGAGAATTTACCTTTCAGCAATCTGTATTGATGAGGCGTTGATAACGGAGATAGGCTGTTCGTGCAGCATGTAAATCTCACTGTTAAACAAATTTTTAGTGTAAAATATCCGTAGGGTGTATTTGCCTACTGGAATTTGCATAGGGGTGCGGACGAAATCGCGAGTGACGGTTTCTCCCGCCCCTATTGTTATTCCCTGGAGATTCAGCGTGTATGCCTTGCCTTTTTCTTTGTCTTCATACAACACAAGGTAGAAGCGCCCGTGATATTCCTTGTTGTTTTCATTTTTTATTGAAAGCCAGTACTGTGGCTTGTCTTTGCTTATAAGTGCTTCGGGGATGGAGAAGTCTGCTATGCGTAGGCGCACTATAGCTGAAGAGTCGGCATGGATTGTCGCCTTTCTGTTTTCGATGCTGAGAAGCAGGTAGTTGGGCGTGCCTGCTGATGTGCGCGCCTCTTTCCACTCCCCATCTTTGTACATAGGCACAATTTTGTATGTGCCGTCTGCGAGCTTGCTTTTTATTTTCAGCTGAATAGTGTCGGTGTATGTCGTGTCATTAGTCTCTTCGAGTTCGAAGATGCGATCGTAAACATAAGGAATGTCCACAATCCTGTCATTCATATCTTTGATAGCTATGCCTACAGAGTCATTATGCACATTCCAGCCTGTATTGCAGATGTCCTCCACAACAATTGAATTGTTGGTGCATTTCATCTCGGAAAAGCAGTATATGTGCTTTTCTGTATTCGTGGCATTGGCGTTTGTTGCAGGCTGTATGCCTGTTATCACGCTTTGCAGCAGGTTCATTCCGCGCTCAGGGCTGTTCTTGTCATACCATTTAGGTTGGTTAGGCGAGATGTACTCTATGTTGTAGTAGATATCCTCGGATGGCACTCCATTGCCGAAGATGAGGTGGTATAATCCGTCTTTGTCGTAGCCGTCGCATACGAAGGCGTGGCTCAATGTGGGTGATTGGGCGGATATCAGCATAGGTCGTCCTGCGCTGAGCTCCGTTTTTAGCATAGTGTCCCATTCCTCCCATGTGAAGAAGTCGCGGTAGTATATCTGCATCCCTCTGTCATATCCGAAATGGTTGACCATGGCTATGGCTTGGTATATGGACCTCGCCCCGCTGCTTATAGTGCCGTATTTCATGTGCACGGCTATCCCGCAGTCGCTGATAAGGCGTGCCACGGCATCTGCCTGCTTCTCTGTGTATTCTCCTTCGGTATATACATCAAGGATGTTGTCCCAGTCGTAATAATGCTCTTCAAGGTTGGAGGATACAATCTGCTTGCATCCTGTAGAGTCGTCATACTCTATGTAGCCTGTGCCGTGTTCGGGGTAATTCCAGTAGTTCATGATTTGTGCCATAGCCTGTGCCACGCATCCTGTCACGCAGTGGGTGCCGTCAATCATCGGAGTCATCCTGTTGTAAGGATATTCTTGTGTCCAAAGGTCGTGTATCATGGCAGGCACGCTGTCTTTTATCGTGCTGCTGTTCTCTGGCGGAAGGGCAGGTGCCTTGTTGTGCCTTTTCTCTCTGATGCTTGTGGCTGCGCAGTCGAGCAGCATCTTTACTGCTTCATTCTCCTTGAAATCCTCGTATCTTCCGCTTGATGTTCGTGCAAGCACAGCAGGAGTCTCTTCGTTGCTTATTACTACGAAGCCCTCCTTGCCGTCAGTCTCAAATATTGTCCATTCGTTGCGTTCTGCCACCTTCCTCATCTTTGACTGACTCCAGCCGTGGATTGCGGTGCAGAACATACATATTATAAATAATAATATCCTCATTTTTTTCTTTTTGATGCAAAAATAAAAAAAAACACATGAGTAGTCAAGAAAAAGAGTGATAAAATTTGTTTAATAACAAAAAAGACATTACCTTTGCACCCGCTAATGAGAAATGCTTCTCATCATCTGCCCGGATGGCGGAATTGGTAGACGCGTTGGTCTCAAACACCAATGAAGCAATTCGTGCCGGTTCGATCCCGGCTCCGGGTACAATGTTGTAAATAGCCCTTGTAAGTCAAACGCTTGCAAGGGTTTCTTTTTTTGTCTTTCAATGTTAGACACTTTTGATCACAAGAAGTTACAAATAATAAAGTTGAGGAATTTAAAAACACTCATCACTCGTCACAAACAGCCTGTAACTATCTGTTAATCCGAGCTATACGACTGTGACGAGTCCGTGATGAGTTGCAAGTAACTCGTCACGGTGTTAAAGGCTTTAATTTCAGTAGTTTACAGGCGGGTTGTGACGAGTGATGAGTTAGTTGCGATATTCCTCATACTGAAACAAATGCCCCCTCTAAGACTCCTAAATTCGGGGAGGAAACCATGCGGTATATTTGGCATTGCAATCCAATACGGAAGCCCCTCACTGGGAGGGCAGGGGAGGGCCTCAGATTTGTGTTTTTGTTAACCATACAGGTATAGTATCCATTACCACATAACAATCAAATACAATGTTCTTATATGACAAAAAAGTCTTGCTAAGTGAATGCTGTTATTCTGTTCAAGTGAATAGTGTTATTCATGCTGTGTGCATAATGTCATTCACGCCAACTGCATGACAGCATTCACGCTAACTGCATATAAAGCAATCTCGATATCACTGTTGTTTTGCTTGCGGTGCGTAGTATGATGCAGATTAAGTTGACACGTTCATTAGTTAATACAGCTCGGAAACGACCAAAAGGGATTAAAAACAGAGTTTTTATTTGGCTTTTTCGACAAAACACATGAGATTACGATAATATTCCAATAACTTTGCAATATCATCTATAGATGATCAAAATTTTAAGGGACGTTTGCTATATACAGACATTCGTCACTTTAACTACTCTATAACTCCACAACAAGAGGTCCCTCGTCTATGAATATGTAATAGGTAAAAAACAAGTAATATGAAACACTTAAAATTAACACACACACTTGCACTCTTGTGCCTTATCCTTTTTGCGGGCTGCTCAAAGAATACTCCGGAAAATCCAGCTGTTAAGGGCGAACTTGTCAAGGAGTATCCAGAGACAGCTGTTATTACTGGCGAAAACTTTGACCGTCAGCAGTTGATTCGTATCGCTTTAGAGAATATGAAGAATTCGTACGCTCCATATTCTAATTTCAATGTGTCAGCAGCCGTCGTTATGGGTTCTGGAAAGATATATACCGGAGTCAATGTCGAGAATTCTTCTTATGGTGCTACCATCTGCGCAGAGAGAACGGCAATAACCCATGCTATTGCCAGTGGTGAGAAGAAGATACTCGGTATTGCTATTGTCGGCGGTATGAATCAGAATGTCAGTGATTACTGCGCTCCATGCGGAGTCTGCAGACAGGTCATGAGAGAATTCTGCAATCCAAAGGATATGCATGTCATCATTGCAAAGTCAGAGACAGACTATAAAGACTTCACCCTCGAAGAACTCCTTCCTGAGAGCTTCGGACCTGAAAGTTTGAATTAGAAAGCACAAGAGTTTTGGTTTGCGATGAAGTTCAATAGTTTGACAAAGAACCGACTATGGACCACGCCATTCGCAGATATATATGCACAGTAATAATACAGATTTATTTGCAACCACACTATTCTGTTGGCAAAATAATGCATTCTGTTTGGCGGAAAACAGCAAAATAATGCATTCTGTTTAGTGAAAAACAGCAAAATAATGCATTCTGTTTGACAAAAAACAGCAAAATAATGCATTGGCATAATGTTTTTTTTGTAACTTTGTGCCTATGAAAGAAGCACTTATAGATAAGAGGACTCTTGAAGTCATACTTACTGATCAGAAATCAGAAATAGATAATTGGTCAGATGAGTATTTATGCTCAAGAAATGAAGAGAACTTGGTGGATTTGAATAGTCCACAAGCACAGGTTGTCATAGGGGTGCGACGTAGTGGTAAGTCAACACTATGTCTGCAAACTCTTGTTGACGCAAAAGTACCATTTGCGTATGCTGACTTTGACGATGAACGTCTTGTGGGTCTTGACACTAATCAGTTGAATGACGTTCTTGAGGTGTTATACAAAATATATGGCGATTTCAAATATATTTTTCTTGATGAGATACAGAATATTGATGGATGGCCATTGTTTGTAAACCGACTTCTTCGAACAAAGATACATGTCGTTCTGACAGGCAGCAACGCAAAACTGCTGAGCAATGATCTTGCTACCCATCTTACTGGTCGTAGCAGCGAAATTGTATTGTACCCGTTCTCGTTTACAGAATACTGTGATATGAAGGGTGTTGATTGCAAACTTCGAACAACCAAGGGTGTTGCCGAACAGAGGAAAGCATTTGATGAATATGTGGGAAAAGGTGGTTTCCCGGAACTTTTGCAGATAAAAAATGATAAGAAATACATAACCAACCTTGTAGATAATATATTAAAGCGTGATATTGAACAGCGTTACAAAATTGTGTATCCTGCACAGTTCGAGAAGATGGCTCATCATTTACTCAATATCTCGCCATGTATTTTATCCACATCAGAGCTAATGACGCTGTTTGACTTCAAATCAGTGCATACTGTACTCAATTATGTAAAATACCTCAAGGAGGCATACGTACTTATAGGTGTACAGAGATATTCACAAAAGAGCAAGCAGCGTTCTGTTGGCGAAAAGGTGTATGCTGTTGATGTGGCAATGATGAATAAAAGGGACAATGCTTTTGCTGGCGAGAACCTTGGTTGGCGACTTGAGACCATAGTATTGACACATCTTTTGCGCAAGTGTAAGAATGAAGGGTGGGATGTGTATTATCTTAACGAACGTTATGGTGAATGTGATTTCCTTGTGTGTGATGGGAACAAGGTAATTCAATGTATACAGGTTTCATACGATATTTCATCGGACAAGACTCGTAATCGTGAAATCAACGGTTTGATGCTTGCGCATAAAAAGACGCGCTGCGATAATCTTCTCTTGGTGACAGATCATCATTATGAAGAGTTGATAAAAGACGGAATACATATTATAATAAAGCCTGTGTATGAATGGTGCGCAGAGCTTTTTTCAAACATACAATAATTCGCTATGTCACTCACAAGGCATGGTGTAGAATATGTAATATTGGGGATTTCATGTTTTTTTGTTCTGTCTATATAGGTTTTTCTTAACTTGATGTTTGCGCATAATTCACACGATTTCCTGTAATACCGAATTATTTATAGGATGGATTGTAAAAAATATGTATGAAATTTTGATATTTATGTTTATATGCATACCTTTGCTATTATCAAAACCTCAAATAACATAATAATTATCGGACTACAATGAAAAAGACAATCCAACTGCTTATGATCGCCCTTGCGGCTGTTACATTCGTTTCTTGCGGTAAAGATGACGATGACGATAACGGTCAGACAAAAGGGGAGGATTATTACTACAATCTTTACACAGAATATGAGAACTATAATGTCTCCGATATGTCGGTTTTTGATGTTCTCTACGATGTCAATTCGAGTGGTGACCCTGTAACATGGATGCACACCTATCGTGGCACACGCGAAGAATGTGACAGACGAGCAATTGCTGCCTTCGACTCTATCATCTCCCTCATTGACGAGAAAAAAGCAGGCGCTTCTCTTCATGGGTCTGACTATATGAAGGCTGTCATACAGCGTCTGGAGGGTGGGCCTAAAGACCTTAAGAGCAAGACATGGAGATCTGCTGGTGCTGAGTGATAAATGTAAAAAAATCAGATACTTTCGTAACTATTCAGCGAATATTTTTTAACAAAGATTGGCTTACGCCGAGCTTCGGTTCAATCAAAATTCAACCAAATTAGAGCCTTTGGCTCTTTGAATTGTAATCAAAAGGCAGTCTAATTGCAAAAGTTTGGCGTAATTTGATTGAACCGAAGGTAGGCGTAAGTTAATCTTAGTTTATAAATCAAATTGCTGAATAGTTACATACTTGCAGCTGCATATTAATTAATGTGAAATTGAGAACTAAAAGAATATACCTTTATGAAATTTTCTGAACTTGTTGAAAAACGCTATTCTGTACGTTCATATACAGAAGAGGCTGTTGATGACAGCCAGCTTAATGAAATCTTAGAATGTGCCCGACTCGCTCCTTCTGCGGTAAACCTGCAACCATGGAAATTCATTGTTGTGCGTTCTGAGGAAGGAAGAAAGAAAGTGTGCAGCACTTATAAGAGAGACTGGATTCAGACTGCTCCTATGTTTATAATCTGTTGTGTATGCCACGATGAGGCATGGGTGAGAAAATATGACCAGAAAGAACATGGCAATATTGATATTGCGATAGCTGCTGAGCATATTTGTCTTGCTGCTACAGAGCAAGGGTTAGGCACATGCTGGGTTTGCAATTTCGATGCTGTGAAGTGTTCAGAACTCTTTAATCTCCCTTCTAATATTGAGCCTGCGGTAATTATTCCATTAGGTCATCCGGCTGATGAGGCGAAGCCAAAAACTCGCAAGGCGATGAATGAAATTGTCGAATATGTGGATGATGTAAAAGAGGATAAAAAGTGCGGACAGGTGTATCATTGCAACGATTGCGGTGCTGATATATACAAGCACATGGTGTTCTGCGATAAATGCGGAAAAAAGCTCGATCACTTTGATTTTGAGGACTAAAGGCGATATTTAGGAATGTTACATTTTAATTTAACCTTGTTACATATATGAATATAGGACAAAATAGCAATCAAAATGTAACATGACATAATTTGAATAATAAATTTTATTCTCAAATTTGTGCCGTCAAGTCAAACGGATGAAAACGCAGACTTGGCGGCATTGCAATTTTGCATAGAGAATTATTAATCGATATAATCTTAATTTATCAAAATCGTATGGAGAAAAAACTACTTTTAATGATGGGCCTCTCATCAGCATTCGCTGCATCTCAGGCTCAGACAGTAGTCGCAAAGCTCGGCTTCGAGAATGGAGACGAGAAGATGACTACAGAGTATGCCCTTACGCCTAATATTGGTAATATATATGGCGACTGGGTAAACGTAAAGGAGAATGACGATTGGACAGAGCAGTCAACACAGGCTCACTCTGGCGAATATGCATTCTGTGCAGAGAATCATGGTGACGAAGGCTTCTCTTGGGACCGCGGTTTCAAGATTGGCGTTCCTGCTAAGAAGGAGACTCCTTACCGTATCTCTTTCTGGGTAAAGGCTGAGCCAACATTTGTTGACGCTAATGGCGAGACTCAGAACACAAAGCTCACTTCATGGCTTTCAAAAGGTATGGAGAACTTCGACAAGTCATGTGTTGCATCTGACGGTACAAACTTCGGTGTTCAGCTCACAGATGGTCTCACAGGCGACTGGCAGCGCATCTCATTCGTATCTTTCACTCCATCAACAGAGGTGATGAAGTCAATTGTTGACAGCCAGAGCTGGGTAGGTTCATCACAGTGGCCAGCACAGTTCGGTGGTACAGGTGAGAGCTACAAGGACTACTGGGGTGGTGAGATTCCAGAAATGTACTTCTTCATCGCTAACATGTTCAGCCCTGTCACATATTATATAGATGACATCTGCGTAGAGGAAGGTGTAACAGTTAAGGAGGCAACTTTCAACTCAGAGGTTGTGAAGATTGACTTCGGATATAAGACAAACTTGGCAGAGCTTGCAAAGAAGAACAAGGGCACTTTGGTGCTTGACCCATCTTTGGCAACTGTAACTCGCAATGGCGAAGAGGTAGATGTTGACTACGTTGAAGGTAAGGA
Organism: Bacteroidaceae bacterium; assembly: GCA_024401215.1. Classification (GTDB taxonomy): domain Bacteria; phylum Bacteroidota; class Bacteroidia; order Bacteroidales; family Bacteroidaceae; genus Minthosoma. Next base: position 64,741 of record JAKSLL010000008.1, on the reverse strand, counting down.
GGATGGTTTCCTTTATGTGTTCTGCGATGCAGAATTTGAAGAAGGAGATGACATCAAGGTTACTTTCAAGGGTGACGACCGTATTCTGTACACTTCTGTAGCTCGTCCAAGCTTGGACATCAATGGCGATGTTGTTGTTATGGGATGCACAAACGAGAAGGCTTACTATGAGGACTTCAATGTTGAGGCTCTCGCATGGTCTGCTCCTATGATGATCAGCTCAACTCCTGCAAACTTCGAGTTCGGTCTCAAGGCAGAGGATGTTAAGCAGATCTCTATCACATTCAATACTGAGGTTGACGTTAAGAAGGCTACTGCTTCTGTAGAGGGCAAGGGCAAGGTTCAGCCTCTCACAATGACTGTTGCTGAGGATGGCAAGACTGTCAACATGGACGCAACAGGCCTCACACTTGCTGACGGTGAGTACAAGGTAGTGCTCAAGGGCGTTACAAACACTATCGGTTATGCATCTGAGGAGGATATCGTTCTCACATTCACTATCGGAACAACATCTGGTGAAGGCGGTGAGGTTAAAGTTGCTTACAAGTCTGACTTTGAAAATTGGGATGTTAACATGCTCCCTCTCGGATGGTCAGGTCGTGGTGACAATGAAGAGCGCGTTGGTAGCGCAACAGATACATTCGCAGGTGCACCTCGTATGATGGGTGGCACAGAAGCTCCAAGTCACGGTATCTACTTCTGCCAGCGTGGTGGTTCAGATTCAGGTCTTCTTGCATTCGGTAAGTACGCTGCTCAGGGTTCTGACGGCAATAACCTTGCTGACGGTGTGACAGAGGCTGAGGCTCTCTATCTTGAGGCTGGCGAATATCAGCTTTCATACCGCATGGCAACATGGCAGGGTCTTGATTCAGGTAAGAAGTACACAGTAAATATCTATAGTGCTTCTGACGAGGCTATTTACTCTATCGACGAGCAGTCTCCAGAGTCAAATGTCGGTGATGCTAACGAGGAGTCAATCGTTAAGGAGAGCACTTACGACTTCACAGTTCCTCAGGATGGCTTCTACTATGTTGAGTTTGAGACTAAGTCAGGATGGGGCGGTCTTATCCTTACTAAGTTCTCTGTAGCATCTAAGCCATCATCATCAACAGAATACTACATCCAGATGCTCAAGACAGCTATCGAGGATGCTGACGTTATCCTTGCTGGTGCAAGTGAGAACTATGAGGGTGAGACTATGACAGCATTCGCTGAGGCAATTGAGAAGGCTAAGACAGGTTCATTCACTACTCCACAGGCTATCGAAGCTATCGTAGATGAGCTCGCAAGCAAGGGCCAGGCACTTGTTAGCCGTATCACTAACTACAAGGACTTCGTAAACGGCTTCGAGTCAGCTAAGAATAAGTACGAGGAACTTGATGGCAAGTACAAGAACAGCGATGTTGCTCGTGAGGTAGAGAAGGTTATCGCTGACTACAGCGAAGTAAATCCTAAGGATCTTTCTGATGCAGATCTCGCAGATATCGCTTCTAAGGTTAAGGCTCTCTCTGGTCAGATTGACAATGTTGCAAATATCGTAAACGTTCTTACTTACCGTGCTGAGCGCGCTTTGAACCTCGCCCTTTACCTTGGCGTAACTTCAGAGACTTCAGACAAGGTTGAGAATCTTGCAACAGATGATTCAGCTCTTATCGACGCTCTCAACAGAGAGAACACAATCGCATTCTACAAGGAAGTTGCTAAGGGTGAATACTTAGACCTTGGTCTCGATGAGAAGGTATTCTACAACTCAGGTGAGGCTCCAGAAGAAATTCCTGATGATGGCAATGAATACAGCCCAGAAGGATTCCCACTCGCTACAAGCGGTATCAACTTCGACGCTTATATCAAGAACCCTAAGTTCTATACTGTGTCTCGTGGTGGCAACTTCGCTAACGGTGAGGCTGATCTCCCAGGTTGGGTTGTTGAGCAGAACAACGCAGAACCAGACGAGGAAGGCAATACAAACGGCTTCGCAGGTACTGTTCACTTCTCTGGTGACGCAGCTACAGATACTAAGCCAGTATCAGACATCATGCTTAACAACTACGGCGCAAGCGACTATAAGGTATCTCAGGTTATCGAAGGTCTCCCAGTAGGTGTTTATGACTTCCGTCTTGACACTCGTACATATTCTGATGGCACTATCACATACAACGCTCAGGATGAGAATGGTGTTTGGGATAAGTACATCTTCGCTCAGGTTGACGATGAGGAGCCAGTTGTTGCACCATTCGCAGTTGGCGGATACCAGCAGGTTCGTGTAAGCGTTGCTAAGGGCATCAAGGTTAAGGAAGGCTCTAAGGTTACTATCGGTGTTGTTGAGAAGTACAACTCAGGTCTTGCTGAGAAGAATGGTGAGCCAACAAATGGTTGGGATACTAACACATGGGTTGACGACGCATCTATCTACTTCGTAGCACCACTCGAGGGTTATGACTACGCAGCAGCTGCTGAGAAGCTTGCTACAGGTGTTGAAACTATCGCTTCTAACGGCGCTAAGATTGTTGGCATCTACAATGCTAATGGTATCAAGGTTGCTTCACTCCAGAAGGGTGTTAACATCGTTAAGATGTCTGACGGTTCAACTCGTAAGATTGTAAAGTAATCAATTTTTAATAACTCATTAAGTGGGTCAGGCATCGCCTGACCCACTTTTTTTTGAGCCCCCTCTAAACTCCCCAAAAGGGGAGGATTCCATGCGAGAGATTTGATGTATGTTGAGCAGAAAGGGGATGCATGCGATATGAGATATGCCGCAGCCATTCCTATGGGTTGTGTGCTGTATTTATCGCCATAAAAAACGAGGAAGGTAGCTTGCGTTACCTTCCTCGTTTTTTATGGCGATTGATGAATTTATTTATTCGTCTTTACGATTATTTCCATGCCTCTGCGGATAGCCTCCTCATTCATTGGAATGAGCTTATGATGACGCTCTGGAAGGGCTTTGCGGAGTCCCTTGACGACGTCCTCTACAGATGCTATAGGGCGTACTTTAAGGAGTCCTCCAAGCACAAGCATGTTGAACACCTTTGAATTGCCTGTTCTTGCTGCCTCCTCCATGGCATCGATGCGGTAAACGCTGATGTCATCGCGTCTTGGAGGCTGAATGATTGAATGTCCTTCGTAGATGATAGTGCCGCCTGGCTTAACGAATGGCTCAAACTTCTCAAGAGAAGGCTGATTCAATACAATAGCTGTGTCGTACTGGCTTACGATAGGCGAGCTCACAATCTCATCGCTGATGATGACTGTGACGTTGGCAGTACCGCCACGCTGCTCAGGACCGTATGCAGGCATCCAGCTCACCTGCTTGCCTTCCATGATTCCTGCGTATGCGAGAATCTTTCCCATTGAGAGGACACCTTGTCCTCCAAATCCTGAAATGATAATTTCTTCTGTCATATTTTTGGAATCTTGATTATTCTGTTACTGTATTTTTGATGTCGCCAAGAGGGTAGTAAGGGAACATGTTCTCTGTCATCCATTCGTTTGCCTGCTCTGGTGTCTTCTTCCATCCAGAAGCGCAAGTGGCAACAATCTCCACGAGAGAGCATCCCTTCTTGTTGAGAGAGTTCTCAAATGCCTGACGAATAGCCTTCTTTGCCTTGCGTATGTTTGCAACGGTGTTGACAGCCTGACGAGTGACATAGCATGTGCCCTCGAGAGTTGCAGCGATGTCTGTGATGTGGAGTGGGTATCCGTGGAGGTCTGCCTGACGTCCGTAAGGACAAGTGGCAGTCTTCATGCCCATAAGTGTGGTTGGAGCCATCTGACCGCCAGTCATACCATAGATAGCATTGTTGATGAATATCATTGCGATATTCTCTCCACGGTTCATTGCATGGATAGACTCGCCAGTACCAATACATGCCATATCGCCATCACCCTGATAAGTGAAGACGAGCTTGTTTGGCCAAAGGCGCTTTACTGAAGAGGCGCATGCAGGAGCACGTCCGTGACTTGCCTCAATCCAGTCAACATTAACATAACGATAGGCGAACACAGCGCAGCCTACAGGGCATATAGCTATTGTGTCCTCTTCCATTCCCATCTCCTCGATAATCTCGGCAACGAGTTTGTGAACAACACCATGACTGCAGCCTGGGCAGTAATGCATAGGTGTGTCGTTAACAAGCGCAGGCTTGCCGTAAACCTTATTTTCAGGTTTTATTATATCTTGTAATTCCATTTGAAAAATCTTTTGTTTGAGTATTTCTTCTGCTTATAGGCGAAGGAGCATTACTTCATCCAGTAGCCCTTAGGCCAGTTGCGTGTGATGCTTTCCTTTGCCATGCTCTTGAATGCCTCAAGAACTTCTACAGGTGTGGCGATAATACCGCCGCAGCGTCCGAAGTGGTAAACAGGCACCTGACCTTCAACGGCAAGGCGTACATCCTTTATGAGCTGACCTTCGCTCTGTTCAACACAAAGGATGGACTTCATCTGTTCGCTGAGTTTGCTGATTGCCTTGTTAGGGAATGGCCATAATGTCTTTGGACGGAGCATGCCGACTTTCACGCCTGTGCTGCGAAGAATGTCGATAGTCTTCATGCTTACTCGTGAAGAGATTCCGTATGCTATGATGAGGAATTCAGCATCGTCTGTCTTGTAGAGCTCGTAGTCAACCTCTTCTGCCTCGATTCTTCTGTATTTCTCTGTCATGGCATGGTTGCGGTCCTCCATAACCTGTGGGTCGAACTCAAGAGTTGACATCACATTATATTTACGATTCTTGAGACCGATACCGTTTGTTGCCCATGGATATAGCTTGCCAATCTCCTCGTTTGTGCGGCGTGGAGTGAATGGAGGAAGTTCTACCTTCTCCATCATCTGACCGATGACGCCGTCAGAAAGGATGATGACAGGAGTGCGCCACTTGAAAGTGAGCTTAGCTGCCTTTCCCATGCAGTCGCACATTTCTTGAACGCTGTTTGGAGCAAGAACGATGAGGTTGTAGTCACCGTTTCCACCACCATATACAGCCTGGAAATAGTCTGCCTGACCTGGCTGGATAGTACCAAGACCAGGACCTCCACGACCAACGCTAACAATCACGCCTGGGAGCTCGTTGCCCGCCATATAGCTTATACCTTCCTGCATGAGGGCGATACCTGGTGAAGAACTTGATGTGAAAGCAAGTTTACCAGTACAACCTGCTCCATAGAGCATGTTGATGGATGCCACTTCGCTTTCTGCCTGAAGAACAACCATGCCTGTTGTCTCCCAAGGCTTGTCTGCAGCGAGAGTCTCAAGCACCTCGCTCTGCGGTGTTATAGGATAACCGAAGAAGCCGTCATATCCATATCGGATAGCAGCTTTCGCAATAGCTTCATTGCCTTTCAGCAATACATAATCTTTCTCTGTGTTGTTGTCCATCTTTACTCCTCCTTTTTTCTGTAAACAGTGATGCATCCGTCAGGGCACACGATAGCACAGCTGCTGCAGCCGTTGCACTTCTCCCACTCTTTCTGTTCCGCAAAGTTATAGCCTTTGTGGTTGACAGTTGCACTCAATGTGACAAGATTTAATGGACATGCTACCGCGCAGAGGTTGCATCCTTTGCAACGCTCGATATCTACGACGATAGCGCCTCTCATTTTTGCCATTATATGAATATTTTACTTATTAATAGATTTTCTTTTATGGGTTGAACCTGTCCTTGCAGTAGAACTCAATGATGTTCATTGTCATCTTTCTCAGTTCTACAGCTTCAGATTTAGGATTCAGCTTTATTGCTTCTGCATAGGAGTCGAGGCATGTCTTCCAGTCCATGCGGGCGTATGCCTCTTTCCCTTGTTGTATGTATTCGGCTTCTGTCATATACTCTTATGCTTTGCCTTTTGCGTCCTTCTCGCGAATCTCCACTCTGCGAATCTTGCCTGAATGTGTCTTTGGCAGTTCATCTACAAACTCAACAATACGAGGATATTTGTATGGCGCAGTAGTCTTCTTGACATGGTTCTGAAGTTCTGCTACCAAATCTTCGCCAGCTTTGTCTTTCCACTCTTTGCCAAGCACTATTGTTGCTTTCACAACCATGCCTCGAATGTCGTCAGGCACTCCTGTTATGGCGCATTCCACAACGGCAGGGTGTGTCATGAGCGCACTCTCAACCTCGAAAGGACCGATGCGGTAGCCTGAAGACTTGATGACATCGTCGGCTCTGCCCACAAACCAGTAATAGCCGTCTTCGTCTTTATATGCAAGGTCGCCAGTGTAATAGTATCCGTCGTGCCAAGCGTTAAGTGTTGCTTCAGAGTTACGATAGTATTCGCAGAACAAGCCAATCTGTTTTTTTTCTGTTCGGATAGCGATCTGTCCGTTTTCACCAACACCAGCCTCTGTGCCGTCCTTTTTGAGGAGGTGGATATCGTACTGTGGCATTGGGCGCCCCATTGAACCCGGCTTGGTTTTGATCCAAGGAGTGGTGGCAATGAGACATGTGCCCTCTGTCTGTCCGAATCCTTCTTTTATCTCAAGACCTGTAATCTCCAGGAATTTGTCATATACGGCAGAGTTGAGTGCTTCGCCTGCTGTTGTCACATGTTCAAGCGAACTTAAATCGAACTGGCTCAAATCTTCACGAATCATGAATCGGTAGATTGTTGGTGGCGCACAGAAACTTGTTATCTTGTACTTGCCTATCTTTGACAAGATGTCGGCAGGTGTGAATTTCTCGTGGTCGTAGACGAAGAGAGTGGCTCCTGCTATCCATTGTCCGTAGAGTTTGCCCCATGTAGCCTTTGCCCATCCTGTGTCGGCAACGGTGAGGTGAAGGCTTCCAATGTGCAGATTATGCCAATATGCCGCAGTGCCTATGTGTCCTATAGGGTAAGTGTGGTCATGTATTACCATTTTTGGATGACCGCTTGTTCCTGATGTGAAATACATGAGGATGTAGTCAGATGACTTTGTCACACGTTCGCCAGTGTACTCTTGGGCAGCTGCTACGCCTGCATTGAAATCCTGCCATCCTTCAGGGACGTTAGGGCCGATGCTGACGCGATTCTTTAATGCAGGCCATTCTTCGTGCGCTTCATTTACATGGCGCAGAATCTCATCATCGCCACAGCAGATGATAGAGTGGATGTCTGCGCTTTTAACACGATATACGATATCTTTCTTTGTGAGAAGGAATGTAGCAGGGATAGCGACAGCACCGATTTTGTGGAGCGCAAGCATAGTCAGCCAGAACTGGTAGCGTCGCTTAAGAATCAACATCACAAAATCTCCCTTTTTTATGCCGATAGAGAGCAGATATGTTGCCACTTTGTTCGTCTCACGGCGGATGTCTGCAAATGTGAAACGGCGCTCTTCGCCTTTGTCGTTGCACCATAACAAAGCGAGACGGTCAGGAGTGAGTTCTGCCCACTCGTCCATTACGTCGTACGCAAAATTGAAGTTTTCAGGAATGATAAATTCGAAGTTGTTTTCGAAGTCTTCCTGAGATTCAAAAGTGGTTTTTTTGAGAAATCTCTCAAGCATAGGGTTAGTCATCTTCTTTTCCTTTTCTTTTGATTTCGGATACGCTTTTGTGTCATATTTATATATGTGTGTAATAGATTTTAAATGCACACATTCAATGAAAGGCGTATTTTCCGAGTTCAAAATTACCAACAAAAAAACTTACTGACAAATAAAAAATGCTTTATTATTAAGCTTTTACACACACTTAGTTTATGTGTGTAATAAAATCGCATAAAAAGTGCACACCCCTAAAAAGCATGTGCAAAGTAAAAAAGTGTGTAATATTTTCGCAGTACCAATTATTTGTGTTACTTTTGCATCATGAAAAAACTTATAGACTTGATAAGGGACAAGCGTAAGCTGTTCGTGATAATATTTGGCTCAGACACAAAAGCAGGAAAAATCTTCGATATCATTGTAATGATTGCTATATCATTAAGTATGGTCGCAGCTTTTGTGGAGTCCATTCCAAGCCTGCATGAGGAATGGAAATTAGCACTTACCATATTAGAATATGTGTTGACATCGTTCTTTACAATAGAATATGTGCTTCGTGTATATTGCGTTCCCAAAAAGCGTAATTATGTTTTTAGCTTCTTTGGAATCATAGATTTGGTGTCAACATTGCCGTCTTATCTGTCTTTCTTCTTCCCTGTAGCAAGATATTTCTTTATCATCCGCTCTTTCCGACTTATCCGCGTGTTCCGTGTATTGCGCTTGTTTGCGTTTATCAATGAAGGGCAGATACTTTTGCAAAGCATCATGCTGAGTATGAAGAAGATACTTGTGTATTTTCTTTTTGTGCTTATTCTTGTGACTATTATTGGCACTTTGATGTATATGGTTGAAGGTACGATGCCGGATTCATCATTTGTGGATATTCCAACCAGCATATATTGGGCAATAGTGACTCTTACAACGGTTGGTTATGGTGACATAACACCTGTCACCGGATTTGGCAAGTTCTTGTCAAGTCTGGTTATGATTCTCGGATATGCTATCATCGCCATACCAACAGGTATTGTTTCTGCTACGATGATTGATGAAAAGAAGAAGGGTAAGGCTAAGCATACTCGCTGTCCTCGATGCAATAGGAAGGCAGATTCGCAATCCAACTACTGCAAGTATTGCGGTGAGAAACTTTGAAGCATGAAGCCTTGTTTATGAGAAAACTATATGTGATGGACGAACTCGATTCCGTTTCGGCGGATGAGCTAACTGCCGCTATTGACTCTCTTCCACAATGGCGGAGAGAGAAGGCTGTGCGTTTCAAGTTTGAACAAGGGAAGAAGGAGTGTGCCTTTTCTTATTTATTGCTTTGCCGAGGTTTGGACGAGATGTACGGCATTAAGGATAAACCTATATTTGAATATGGCCAACATGGCAAACCTGTCATTGCTGGCAGGCAAGATATCCATTTCAATTTTTCTCATTGCAAGAATGCCATTGCCTGTGTGCTGTCCGACAAGGATGTAGGAGTAGATGTGGAGAGAGTAGGGCGCTTTAATGATGATCTTGCTCGTTATGTTCTCTCTGATGACGAATATAATTGTGTTGTCTCTTCTTCTGCTCCCGATCAGGAGTTTACGAAGTATTGGACAATGAAAGAAGCGTTGCTGAAACTTACGGGTGACGGTCTTACTGACGATGTAAAGAGTGTGCTTAGTAAGTATAGCAATGTAGTGTTTGAAACGAATGTGAATAAGGAGAAAGGCTATGTGCTGAGTATTGCTGAGTATGTGGATTAGCAATCTGAAGATTTAATCTGTCAATTCCCTGTCAACTCTTCTTTTGCTAAACTTTTGTTATAAGTATCTGTACAAAATTATTTTTATAATCAAGAACCTTTAGCCTCAGCGTAGCTAATGAAGAGAATAAGAGAATGCCATCCGGATGCCTTCTTTTAATTCCAATCGTAACGATTTAATTCTGAATTTAAAAGAACAGTTTGCTACAAACAGAAAGAAGAAATCACTAATTTGGCTACGCCGAGCTCTTCGAGGTTCTCTAAATTGGCTACGCCGAGCTGACGGTTCTTGATAAATATAAAAGTAATTTTGACCACTTACTTATTCCATTAAGAATACAGGTCTTGTTTGTATTCGATGTCAATCGACTATAAATGTTCCTTATAAAAAGGAAAAGACCATGTCCGATAATTCAGACATGGTCTTTATTGTAGTAGTGTTGTAAGTCTTTTTACTTGCGGCTGCTTTTTCTTGCTTTTGCAGAAGCATTAGGGTCGTTGACTGTAATCTGGAAGTCTCCGTTTGGATAACGCTTCATGTCTATAACGGTGTACACTTTGATGTAAATTGTTGAGTTGTTAGCAACATCTATTGTTCCGATAGACTTTTCTTCGCCGTTCTTGTCAAACTCAATAACTCCTTCTTTTATCTTTGCCTTGTTGGCATTGTAGATTTCGTAAGATACTTTCTTGTTTTGATTTGTGAAAGTCTGATCTGCGCCACTGTACTTGTAATACTTGATAGTGAGATTAGCCTTTTGACCCTTTGATGTGAACTTGAAGAAGTCAGGATCACTGTCCTCCATCTCATATTCTTCTGTGATACAATCTATGAACTTAAATCGCATAGGCCAGCCGTACTTTATCCTGTTGGCATTTGCGAAGTCGTCATTAGGCTCAGTCTCCTCGTATTCCTTGATAACATTGATATAAAGGATGTTCTTTGCTTCGTCTGCACTGCCTTCAATGTATCCTGTTGGCTCAATAGAGAAGATGCCTTTCTTCAATCCCTTAATAGAACCGTCTTTTTCGATTGAAACGAATGACTGATTTGTAATGACATTTCCTGCTTCGTCCTTGACGATGAAATCATTCTTCCAATCGCTGAAGAAGTTCTCGAAAGTGCCTTGCTTTGTGCTGTATTCGAGTTGCTCTGTCTCGCCAACAGCAATAGTGAGCATATTGTACTTGTCGTGCTTCTCGTCAGTTGAGTTCCATGCAAAGCCAGTAACTCTTGTGTGAATAAGCTCCTCCTTGACAGCGTCGCTGTTTTCGTCTTTAAGGATGAGTTTTGCAGAACCATAACCTGTAGCCTTAATTGTTGCATCATAGCGTCCGCTTCCTGTTACGGTGAAGACATTTTCATCTTCTGACTCCCATTTGCTTTCTACATAAGCGTTTTCTGGGAGTGAAGTAGAGTGTAACTTGTAACTCTTGCCTACATATCCCTCCATCTCTTCATCATAAACAATGTCGAGAGATTGAGATCTGACGATTGGCTTCTGTGTTACTGTCACGCTTTCTGTTCTTACTCGTCCAGCTCCATCAGCATCATTATCTGTGACAAAAGTAATCTTGCCGCTACGGTTCTTGTTTGTCTTGTTTGGTGCTACGTTGAAGCTTTTTGTTGTGCTTGAAACAGCGCGTGTATTAACAGGTGTAATCCAGTCAACAGAAATCTGCGGCTCTTTGAATGCGATATTATGCTTAACAACTACAGATATTGTTGTGTCTGAGCCTGTAATAGGGTTAGTGAACTGCCTTGCAAGAACGAGGCGTGTGCTACCGCTCTGATATACCATAAGGGAGTCTGTAAGATCCTTGTATGAGAAGTAGATGATACCTTCACGAACATCATATTCCTTGCTCTCTGTTACTCTAAACCATCTTGTTGACTTAGTCACAGCGCGATGTTTTGCAGAGTTAGATGGGGTGTAAACCTTCAGCCAGTCGAGTTTTTGTCCCTTGTATGTTTTTGGGATAGAAACTTCATAGTCAACAGAACTCTTGACATTGACAGCAAATGTGTCTGCTTCAACGCCAAGCTGCAAGTCCTCAGACAAGATGCCAATGTACCATCCGTCAAGCTGACGGATAGTGATGCTCTCAACGCGCTTCTGGTCTCGTTTGTCACGAACGACGATTGTTGCCTTACGAGTTTTATAAGATGGGTTTCTGTCAATGTCAAACACAAGATGATGGCTTGACACACCACGTGTCTGAGAGTGGTGAATCCAATCAACATTTGGCATGTCTAACTCGAAGTCGATGTTTGTGTTCATGTCAACTTCTACCTGACCTCCATTACCTTCAACAGTAAAGTCGTTCTGGTCAAGAACCATAATCTTTGAGCCAGATTGTACAACCTTCACAGTATCAGCTTCTTTTGTGTTCTTAGAAGTGAAGATGAGCAAGCCTGTACGTTTGTCATACTCTTCACTCTTAGCAATGTCAAATGAATAGTTGTGGGTTATAAGTCCGCGAGTCTTTGTGCCCTTTGAAGGAGTAATCCAGTCCTTGCCGCCAGACACATATTCTATATAATAGTCAAAATAGTCATTGCTGTTGTTGTTAGCATATTTGAAAACATTCTCATTTACAGATACATCAATTGTTCCTCCTGCAATTCCTACATTGTAGAGGTGCTTTTTTGCAATGACGATATCATTCTGCTCCTGGAAAATCTTGATTTTTCTTATAATAGAGTCAACATACAACGTATAGACGAGGTTGCGTTCTATACCTGTTTCGTTTGGCTTAACACTGATTGTTACAGAACTTGGTCCCTTGACACCACTGTTTCTTGAGAGGTAACTCCATTTTTTGCTGCTTTGAGTATATGATGGAGATATTTCCCAATCAACATTTGTTTCGAATTTGATTGTCTTGCTTCCTCCTTCTGGACCAAAGTCAATAGTGTTGTCGAAATAGTCAACCTCAGCACCATAAGGCACAGTTAACTCTGGTGTAATGTATTTGTGTTCTTCACATGAAAAAAACACTACACTTGTTAAAGCTAACGCAAGTGCGAAAAGAGAGAATTGTTTAATTTTCATATTCTGTTTAATTCTATTTTCTATATCTATACTGGGCGTATCACCCCATAATTCAACTATTAAAATGCAAAGTAAGTGTTTTTTTGCGAAAAGAACAAATATAATTTTAAAAAAATAAAAAAGGCTGTGCCAATCGCACAGCCTATAGAATGCAAATTACTAATTTTGTAAATTGTATATAAACACGAAGGCTTATGAAAGTCCTTCAATGAGTCCGTCAACAATGTCTATCCTTTCTGCTTGAGGTGACTTGCTGAGTCCTGGCATTCGCATGATATCTCCAGCAATGGCAACAATCATTTCTGCTCCAGCATTGATCACAAGGTCGCGTATGTTGATATTGAATCCTTCTGGACATCCATATAGCTTTTGGTCTGCGGAGAAAGAATACTGTGTTTTGGCGATGCAGACAGGATAATTTTCAATGTCGAGCTTTTTGATGCGTAAAAGCATTCTTTCTGCTGCTTTTCCGAATGTGACAGACTTGGCTCCATAAAGGTTGAAGCATACTTTTTCAATCTTCGTCTTTATGTCGTCTGAATCCTCGTATGCAAGCTTGAGAGGTTCAGAAGGTCTCTTTTCAATAGTGTCAATCACAACCTGTGCTAGTTCTATTGCACCTGCGCCTCCTTCCATGAATGCGTTGTTTACAGCAAATCCTACACCCATGTTTTCACAATGCTTACGCATTATGTCCATCTCATAATCTGTGTCTGTCGCGTATCGGTTGAAGGAAACTACAACGCTTTGACCAAATTTCTTTAAGTTGGAGATGTGTCGGTCAAGGTTTTTCAAGCCTTTTATTAATCCTTCTGCATCTGGTTCCTTGATTTTCTCAACAGGGACACCTCCATGCATTTTGAGTCCTTGAGTTGTTGCGACAATAACAGTAAGCTTTGGCTGAAGTCCTGATTTGCGGCATTTAATGTCGAAGAACTTCTCTGCGCCAAGGTCTGCGCCGAAGCCAGCTTCTGTGACGACATAATCAGAGAAAGTCATTGCCATTTTTGTGGCTATAATAGTGTTGCATCCGTGTGCTATGTTAGCAAATGGACCTCCATGCACAAAAGCAGGTGTCTGCTCTGTGGTCTGAACAAGGTTTGGCTCGATGGCATCTTTGAGCAATACTGTTATTGCGCCTCCAACGCCCATGTCCTTTACTCTGAAAGGCTGGTCGTCAATCTTTATTCCAAGAATTATATTATCGATACGGCGTCTGAGGTCATCAAGGTCTTTTGAAAGACATAATATTGCCATTATCTCAGATGCAGGAGTAATGTCAAAGCCGCTTTCTGCTGTTATTCCGTCGGTTTTAGCGCCAAGACCAGTGACAACATATCTTAGATTGCGGTCGTTGATGTCTATGACACGCTTCCAAAGCACTTCTTTGAGGGCGAAACCTTCGTCTCGATGCTGATAGATATAATTGTCCAAAAGGGCGGAAATCATGTTGTGAGCAGAAGTGATGGCATGGAAGTCACCTGTGAAGTGGAGATTGATTTTCTCCATAGGAAGTACCTGTGCATATCCTCCTCCAGCAGCTCCGCCTTTCACTCCGAAGCATGGACCTAAAGATGGTTCACGCAGAGCGCATACAGCCTTCTTGCCAAGTTTGTTGAGTCCGAGTGCAAGTCCAATGGATACAGTGGTTTTTCCAATGCCTGCTTTTGTTGGTGTGATAGCTGTGACGAGGATAAGGTTGCTCTTATCTACCTTCTCCTGGTCAATGAGCCGTCCCGGAATTTTGGCAATATAACGTCCGTACATCTCAAGTTCATTAAGAGGGATGCCAATATAATTCGCGATGTACTCAATGTTTTTGAGCTGGCATTCGCGAGCAATTTCAATGTCTGTTTTCATGTGTGGGAAATTGTCTTTTTCTCAGTTTATAATATCGATGCAAAGTTAACAAATTAAGCGAGAAAAGAAGAAGTAATAATGGAAAATGTAATAAACAAATAAAAAAAGGCGCACAGATAATAATCCATGCGCCTTTTTGGTTAGTTATGTTCTTTATTTAACAAGAATCTTTGTGATAGTTCCGTCTGCTTTCTTTACAATATTGATACCCTTCTGGAGGTCGCTGATGCGTACACCAGAAACATTGTAGATAGCAGATTCGCCAGACTTGCTAGCAACAGCTGAAGTGATGCCAGTAGTTGGATCCCAGTTAGTGTTGTCGCCAACCTTGTTGAGTGTGAGCTTGAAGTTGTCAGCAGAGAACCAAGCTCCAGTGAATGCATCTTCTTCTGTCTTGTTGACAAAAGCATAGTCACAAGTTACACCAACAACAAGAGTGTGGTTCTTAACCTCGATAGAAGTGCTGTTAACGAACCATCCACGTCCTTTTCCTTCGTAAGCTGAGAATACAGCCCAGTCTGTTTCATCAATACCTTCTGGGCAAGTTTCAACACCATTGTTCAACTCTAATGCCAAGTCGTAGATAGAAGATGACTCTGTTGGACCTTCGATGCCAAGCTTTGCCATAACCTTTTCAGCAGCAGCACACCAGAGCTCACCGTGAGTGTCAGTCTTTGTCTGTGCCTCTTCTTCGCCATAGAGATACTTAGCAGGAGTCAAAACAGGAACTGCCTCAGTCATTACGTTTGTTGCATTGATGTCGAGGTGGAGAGTTTCTGTCTCTTCGTCTGTGATAGGTGCAGCGTCAGATGCAAAGATATAAGCACCACTGCCAGAAGCACGCATAAGGTTTTCGATAGTGTATGTACCGTTTGGAACATTGAGAACCTGATACCAAGTAGAACGGATGCCTCCGTTTGGATTCCATGTGTCGATGTAGAAACCTGATCCGTTTCCGTCATACTGCTGGCCTGACTTAGCGCCGTTTCCGTCGCCTACAATCTTCTTTATTGTCCATCCTGTAGCATAGGTGTCGTCAATTGTTGGATTAGCGATGTATGCTGTTACATCAGAACCGTCAGCGATAGTGATGTCTGAAGACTGAGCAGTTGTTATAGCCTTCTTGATAGTGCTGATTGACTCGTCAATATCTGCTATTGCAGGGAGTGACTGAATCTTAGCAAACTTCGCAACTTCTGACTTGATAGTTGAAGAGATAACTTCCTTACCCTTTTCGTTGTTGATAAGCTCCATCTCACCCTCTGCTTCGTTGATAGCAGGGATGTAGTTGTTGAGGTAGTAACGAAGTATTTCTGTGTACTTTCCTGTCTCTTTGTAAGTAGCAGCAGCTGAGTTGATGTAGTTTGTTGTCAAGTCAACAACAGCTTTTGTTACAGCAGAAGCGTTGCTCTCTGGCTCAGCCGCAATGAGTTCTGAAAGCTCCTTGTATGTGCCGTTTGTTACAGCCTCATAGTCTGCCTCTGCCTCTTTAGCAGTGTTCATTGCTGCGTTAAGAGCGTCAAGGTCAGATGCTTCTTTTGCGTCAGCGATAGACTGCTTGTAAGCTTCTTTATCTGCTGCGTAATGAATGCTCTCAATGCCTGCTTCTGCATCAGCAAATTTATTTGCGATAGCTGCTGCTATATCTTCCTGGCTTGCTTCACCAAGGTAGTTGAGTTTGAAGTTGCGAACGCAGAACCATCCACCGCGGTAATCTTCAAATCCTGAAGGAAGTTCAGCAGAACCGTTAGATGTAGCACCAATCTTCAACTTGCCGTCAACAACGAGAATCTTCTCAGTCTTGAGGGTCTCCCAGTTCATTGGATCCCATCCTGTCTGTGTCATTAAAGGAGAAGCTGCTGTAGTGATTGAAGAAGTTGCGAAAACATGCTGGTCTGTGAGACATCCATCCTGTGTACACATGTCAGCTGTCACAGTATAGTATCCATTAGGAAGTTCTGTGAGATCCTGCTGGATTGTGTTGTCTGTGAAGCTTGCCTGATTGCGCCATGCGTTCCAGCAAGAAACAGGGTTACCTTCGTTGTCAGTAGCATCTGCCTTGATGCGCTGGTCACCGCCGCTTGTGCCGATATACCATTTTCCCTGTGAGATGAAGAGAGGCTGATTAACATAGAATGTGTAGTCTGCTGGATTCTCTTCTGATGCCTCCTGTGAGAAACGATATGCAGCAATAGCCTTCTCCAAGTCAGCTGTTGCTACAGAGATGTACTCAATAGCAGATATTGACTCATCGAGAGAGTAGTATCCGTTGTTTGCGTATCCGTCGAACTTGCTATATTCGTTGTTGAATGCGTTGATGCCAGGGTATGTAGTTTCCATTTCGAAGAGCTCAGACGCAGACTCCATGAGTGATACGAAAGAGTTGATGTTGGCAATTGCTCCCTTGGCAGCCTCGATTTTAGCGTTAACTGCATCTATTGCAGCCTGGAGATTCTCCAATTCTGTTGAAGATGTCATGTCAGCAAATACCTCGCCATTGATTTCGCCTTCTTGAGCGTAGTCTGAAAGTTCAGAAGCGATACCTTCGTACTCTGCATATTGCTCGGCTGTTGACATCAATTCGTTGAGCTTAGACTGGAGGGCAAGATATGCCACCATTGACTGTGTTGTTGTTGCAGGATCATAGAGCTTTGCAAGGAACACACCGTCAAAACATGCCTGAATCTTGTTCTCTTTGAGCCAGCGAGCATTGAACTGAAGCCAAGTGTATTCTTGTGACTCGAAAGAGCACGCAGTCTGGCACCAATCACCATATCCGTCGTTATCTTCATCAATATAATTTGCAAAACCGAGACATCCGTCAGCAGTGTCACCGCTCATACCGATGATTTTTATATCTTCGTTCTGACCACCACCTGTTGACTCCTGGTCTGTAAGTGAGATGACAGGAATGTACTGGTTGTTTGCTGAGTTGTGTGATACATAGAAAGAGAAGTAGTATCTTGTGTTTTTCTCAACAGCCCAGCGAGTGGCAACGGAATTCTTTCCACCAGCGCCAGAATGACCTGAAGCTTGGATGTAAGCACCCCCGTCATAACCGCCAGAAGCAATCCAGTTGAAGTTGCTTGTTGTCATTTGAGCGTAGTTCTCGCCTACTGTCCAACCAGTGATTTCGTTGTTGTTCATTGCAGGATCCATATCGAAGTTGCCATTGGTAATTTCGTTAGTTCCTACATACCATTGTGAACCATCGCTGAGTGTGATAAGGTCTCCCACCTTAACATCTCCTACGATAAGCTCATTCTGTGCATTCGCAACATAACTGAATGCACTAAAGGCTGTCAAAGCCATGAAAGAGTAGATTTTCTTCATAGACCGAAAGTTAATAGTTAGTAGTTTTTGTTAAACTTTATTGTTATCGTTGATAAAGACTAAAAATAGAAAGACTTAGTAAAGCTTGAAGCTGTAGCTGTTACCTGAATAAGTACAATTCCTATCTATTCAAATTGAATGCAAAGAAACGAAAAAAAGTGATATTATACAAATTCTTTCCGTTGTTTTTGCTTGAATGGGAGTAAAATGATTGTGAAATACACATCAGATTGCCTGCAAAACACGTTGGCAACCTATATATACGTAATGGTGAAAATAATAACTTCCTAAAGTTTCTCGAGCAATCAATATCAACAGCTTTGACTTGTCTTTTTGCCTCTTTTGCCCCGATTCATTAGTCATGATGCCCGCATCACTCCCTCTTCATCAGGAAAAAATAGCCTAAAAAAACAAGCCAAATCTTCCGAAGTTATTATTTCACCATTACTAAATGTATTGCGACATGCAGCCTTTTTGTGAAAAGGAAGCATGTCGCAATGTAAATGTTTTGCTGTATTATTTAGAACTATCTAATAACTTTGAGCTGAGCTTTACCGTTATTGTTACAGCTTGTGATGCGCAGAATGTAAATGCCTTTGTTCATGTTTCTCTTCTTGAAGTCTGCAACTGCGCTGTTCATTGTACTGTTGTATCTGTCAACAGCGATGCCGTTTGTGCTGACTACTTCAACAATGACATTGTCTGCAGGGTCAATGCTTGCGATGGCATCTACGATGTCAGCTTTTGTCACAATCAAAATTCCCTCAGAGAGTTTTGAAGTGTCAAATTCAACACCTTCTGTGTCGCATACAACTATAGGTGTACCTGATATGCTCTTAACGTTTGTGAACACTCGAATCTCATCACCAACAGATGGAGTGAACTTTTTGTTGAGGTAAACAGAAATCTTTGCACCATCTGCAAATTTCAGAGTATTAATATTCTCAATGCCAGATCCTCCGAGTACGCCTTCTGCAGTGTTTGCATTGCTCATGCCTATACGAAGTGTACTTTCTTGACCAAAGTTGACATTCTTACCGTTGAAGTTGATGGAACCTGCTGCTAAATCTGATGATATTCCAGGAAGAAGTGTGCCATTGATGTTGAAAATGCTGTTAGTCATAGGCACTCCGCTCTTGCTTGTTCCTGACAAAAGACCATTCTTGTCAACAGTAAGAGTGCCTTTGCCAAGAGTTGAACCAGAGTTGAAATGCAATTCACCGTCATTGATGTTAACAGCACCAGAAGTGCTCCAAACGCCGTTTGTTGTCATCTTGCCAGTTCCCATCTTTGTGAACTTGTCAGCTCCAACGACTTTTCCTTCAAACTTGAAATCTTTGTCATTGCCGACCTGCCATGTGTTTGCTGGGTTTGAAGAATTGTTAGAGAATGCGCATGAACCTCCAAGTTCTCCTGTTCCTGTGACCTGACCGATGCGCAGTGTCTTACCTGTGTTCTGTACAAATCTGCCAGATGGAATGTTGAGTGTCCATTTGTCGCCACCGTTCTGTGTGTCGAAAGTGAAGCGGCCGTCGGCAGCGTATGTTGCCTCAGGTACGATTGTGCCTTCGAAGTTTTTGAGGTTGAGGACTATTGGGGTACGTGTAGCATAATAATTGCTTCCCTTTTCTGTTGCACACCATATTGTAATCTGTCCTGTGCCTGTAAGGGCGAGATTTGTTGTTGCTCGGTTGATGGTAGTGAGATTTGCTTTCGCCTTGTCTGCAACGAATATAGGTGTAGAAAGGAATGCGTTACCTCTAAGGTCTGCATTTGACTGTACCTCAATGCTGTTTGCAAGTTTCTGACTTGCATCAACAATGCCGCCTGCAACAATAAGTTTACTGAGTGAGCCTGCAACGCCTGATTTCAATGCTCCGCTTCCTTTCTTTGTAAGCACAGTACCAGTGAAAGCAGCGTCCATTACGAATTCACCAGAGTTGTTGATTACGCCACCTTCTGTGCCTATCATCTTCATAGGAGAGCCTTGGCGCACATTGCCTGATGTCTGGAGTGTTGCTCCGTTCTCCATAGTGAATTTGCCTGCAGCAGATATGCCACCAAGATTTCCAACAGCAGAATACTGGTTAGAAAGGAGGTTGACCTTGACAGTTCCGCCTTTCAACTCATTGCCACCAGTGTAAGAGTTATTTCCGCTAATAGTAACAGCGCCCTCGCCTTCCTTGACAAATTTTGTGTTTCCTGCAATAGAGCCACTTCCGTTGAAAGTGTAGCTCTTATCCTTTGAATTGTTAATCTCTATTGTTGCAGGAATCAAGTTGTCTTTGATAGAGACAGTTCTTGAATTCGCATCGTCGTTGAAGAGGATGTTGTCGCCAGAAACAAACACAGTAGCCTCAGCGCTTGGATCTGCAAGTACAAAGTTTTCAGTCTCTGCAAGATCCCATATATTGTTAGTTGTACCTGTCCATATTACAGATGTTGCATCACGGAGACCGAAAATCTCAACAATGAGTTTGTTGCCTTCAACATAAAGCTTTTTCTTTGTAGTAGAAAGGCCTTCAATGATAATGTTGTTGATGTCACCTTCTATGTTGCCATCTTCAACAGTTCCAATTACATATTTTCCTGGTGCCATCTTTGTTTCGCCTTCAGCAAAATGGCCAACAAGTTCGATGATTGGCTTGAGGTATTTAGGACCGGCATTAGTCCAAGGCTTCTCTGTCTTTGCTTCAATCTTCAAAGACTTTGTGATAATCTGGTCTGCTTTCTGGTCATTGCTGAACAAGTCTATCTTGATGCGTGAACCAAAACCAAGTTCGAGTTCGCCTGTTGTGATGTTTCCTAAAGTGTTCTCACCTCCTGGGCGGATTATAGATGCATAGCTTGTCTTTATGCTCTTGAATTCACCGCCATTAGAATTCAACTCTGTGAATCTGTTGAGCCATAGAGGAGAATTTGTGAGTTTGCCATCGAAATTCAACACACCGGCCCAGATGTTTGTCTCACCAGAATGTTTGAATTCACTCTTAGGCAGGTTGAGGATTCCATCTCCCTGCTTCACAAGACTAGCATCACCGTCAAGGTATCCGTCTGTAACATCACAAGTGTAATATTTGTATGTGATTTTTGAATCTTTAGCTGTGTAGTTTGTACCTGCAGTTCCTTGAACCCATGATGGTACGTTGAAAGTCAAGACATGTGGCTTTGCACCATTCGCAAGAGACACTTTTGTGTCGTTAGTCTCGCAAACGATAGCATGCTTGTCGTCATACTTAGAGTCAATGATGCTGCCATTAGCAACCTCTTCGCGACCATTCATGGTGAGTGGAGGTGGAGCCTGAGTAATGCCCTCCAGCTTACCAACGAAGTAGCTTACATGAGGAGGCTGGTTGTATCCGCACATCTGCCAAACCATTGCATTGCGATACTGATGGTCAGTCCAAAGAGAAGGGATGCGATAGTCTGTTGGAGTTGGGGTAGAGTAGATGCGTATGTTGCCATTTGCCGTGCGCATGATGATTTCTTCACGCCAGTCGCCGAGAATGTCACCTTGGTAGCAAGGTGTTCCCTTTGTGTCGTTGTTTGTCATTGAACCTTCGCAAACATATATTGGGCTCCAAGAACCATATTTTGCTACGACGCCAGCTGTGTTTTTGCCGTTTTGGTAGTTGAAAGTCTCACTACAAAGGTCGCCATCCCAATAGATGCGGAAGTTTGTGTTGATACCTGTTGCATCCATGCCGCTTACTGCGCCATAAGTTACAGAGCTTATTGCACCTTCACGAGCAGAGCAGCCAATAGAACCAGGGAATGCATCTGTGAAGTTGTCCATCATGGCACGACCGTCGTCATTGCCAGAATTAAAACGGTGATAAATCTTGGAAGTAGTGGCGTCACGGTAGTTGTTGCCTGGCTGGTCCTCGTTGCAGGCATAGATTTCAAGTCCTTTAGTGTATGGGTTGAAATCACCGCAATGCTGAGCGTCTCCATGTCCGAGACCTGTTGTAGAGAGTCCTTTGCCATTGTCATCAACAACCATAGAGCCATAAACAATCTCATCACGTCCGTCTTCATCAACATCTGCAATGCCAAAGTTATGATAGCCCTGCCACATCCAGAAGCCTCCATTTGTCTGTCGCCAATCCCAGCGCTTAACAAGTTTGTTGGTTGCGACATCAACATCAAATGCGCACATCTTAATCTGAGTATAGATGCCTCGTGCAAGGAAGATACTTGGATGCTTGCCGTCAAGGTAAGGAGCGCCAAAGAAGAATTTGCTTGCGCGGTGTCCGTAGCCATCACCCCATGCTTTGTTGAGGTCTGATTCGCCAGGTTCAAGACGAGCGAGAGGGTAGTCTATGATATCCAGGACCTGACCAGTCTCTCCATCACAATATACGAGGAATTCCTTACCTACGCACATGAACCAGTTTGTTCCTCCACCAGTTGCAGCGCGATAGTTAGTCCATGCTCCGCCATTCTTTCCATTTGCGCCAATAGTGTAAACAGTGCCATCTGCCATGTGGATGGAAGAACCTTCCTCAAGGCGCATGATAACTTCTGCCTTGCCATCCATGTTCCAGTCATAACCAACAATGTTCTGTTCGTTATTTTGGAAGTCTCCCATGTTAGGACCACAGTTAACCCACCACAGACGATTGCCGTTCTGCTTGAATATCTCAAAGATAGAGTATTCGCCTGTAACCTTGCCGTTTACTGTAGGACCATTTTTTGGATAGCTTTGAACCTTCTCGCTTTCGTTGTCAAACTTCATGAGAATCTCCACCTCGCCGTCGCCATCAACGTCAGCGCAGCAAGCGTCATTAGGGATGAGTTTGCTTGCGATGTCCTTGTGAGTGAGCTTGATTTCTTTGTAACTGCTGCCCCATACAGTAGCGGCTTTGCTTTGTTCTTGCTCTTTGCCTCTTACAACAGCACTTACCGTATATTTGCTGCTTATTGTACCTTCTTCGTCGGTGAAGTTAGAAACGTCAAGAGGCTCTCCGTTTATTTTTGTTCCGTCGCGGTACACATTATATTTAACATCGTAGTACTCGTCTGCGTTTATTCGCCAGTTAACATATACACCTTTTCCGGCTGCCGCCTTCATGGCAACAACGCCACGGTCCAACTTGTCTGTCACTCGCTGCGCAAACGAAGTTGTCGCAGTAAGTGCAAGAGTCAAATACAGAAAGAATTTCTTCATATTGAGGGATTAGTTAGTAATATTAGTTAGTAAATACGAGCGCAAAGGTACATATTTTAAAAATAAGAAAGGCGAAATAATCACGTTTATTTCGCCTTTCATCATCATAATGTTGTTATACCAATGTTGTTTTTGTCATTTGTTTGTCACTTCTTGACAATCTTACGTCCGTTTTGAATGTATATGCCTTTGCCAACATTGCTGATGTCATCAGCAACCTTTACGCCAGCGATATTGAACACAGCATTGTTAGTATTGGCGCTTTCTTTTGTGGCAGAAATAGCTGTCATGATTTGTGATTCTGTGCCATAATATGTGAGAGTTATGTTGTCAATCATTGCCCATACAGTGGCTCCACCCACATTTCTCGCACCAATTTCAAGAGTGTTGTCAGTAATAATAACATCAATGCTATAGACATTGCCATACCAAACTTCTCCTTCTACATTTCTGTCACCACAGGAGACAATCTGACCATTCTCGTTTTGTCCTACAAGCACATCCTTTGCATTGTCATTTGCATAAACTTGCAAACCTTCTGCGTCAGCAAAAGCAGAAATCTGTACCTTGTAAGCTCCATTTGGAAGATTCTTTACTATCTGGAAAGCTTTTGCGTTACTTTCATTCCAGAGGTTAAGGTAATTGGTGTCAAATACTACGCCATCGGCAAAGCTGGTCCATGTGTTGCTTCCGAATGTTGTCCATCCTTCATTTGTCCATCCTTCGCCTGCAGATGCAAAGTTAGGGTTGAAAATCTTCTCGGTGTAGTCAACAGGATTTTCATCAGATGCAGGGGCGGCAGGCGTTTTGAGGTCGAACTCAATAGCATAGAGATCGTCAATCAGTTTCTCTACTTCTTCGTTTTTGTAGTTTTTGCTCTTGTCTGTGTGATTGCTGTTTACAAACATATTGTAAGCATCTACTGCATTAGCTGTGCATGTTGACTTGTATTCGTCATATACTGCTGCAGCCTTTTCCAATTCAGAGGCGAGTTTTTCGATGTTCCATATATATTTCTGAACTTCATCATAGATTGCTGTGAACTCTTTCACTTTCTCCTGCATATCTTCAGACGATAGAGTGTGCTCGTCGATGATGTCGCTGTATTCTGTGACTGCATCCGAAAGCATGTTGCCGTAGTATTCGTTTACAAGTTCGTTGATGTTTAATTGCTCTGCATTGTTAATCTTGTCTGCCAATGAACTGTAAAGTGCTACGTTGATGTTGATGCGGTTAAGTATGTCCTCGTATTTAGGGATGATAGCAAGAATCTCCTCGTCAGTTTCTGCATTGTCGATAGATGCAACTATAGCATTGTGTTCATCGACAAGCTTCTTCTGTGCAGTAATACCCTTGAAGTCTGGAGCATTGTCCTTGAGCGACTTAACCCAATACTTGAGTGCTTCTGTTCCTTTGCCGAAGTATTTGATTTCAACATTGTCGATAGCCACCCAGTTTGTACCAGCAACATCTTGTGTGAATCCGTATTTGAGCGAACCAGAAGTGACATTTGTTGTTACTGAATAGGTATTGCCGGCAGCTGCACCTTTTACAGCGGCTTGATTTGTGTTTGCAAAGACTGCGCCATCAAGCTTTTCTGAATAAACTGCCATAGTGAGCACATACACGCCATTAGGGATGTCTTTAAGCTCTTTTGATACGGCACCCTCCATGCTTGCGCCCCAGATGTTGAGTGTAGTGCCTTCGAAGCCTGACCAGCTTCCGTCAATCCATGTTTGGGTATTCCATGTTGTGGCATTGATTTCGTTTGTCCATGAGTCAATGGCATTGCACTCGTCTGTTATGATTGTCTGTGGGCTGTTTGGCGTTACAACCTCCTCGTAATATGCCAACAGCTTCTTTTCGAGCGAATTTCTTGCTGCAGACACTTCATCGATAGTGCTTGCTGTGTTAGCGAGTACAGCTTTCTCCTCTGATATGCCAGACACGCCTATTGCTTCTGCCTCCTCGATGTCCTTCTTCAGTTTCATGGCTTCCTCATAGACTACGATTTTCTCCTGATAGCCTTTGTAGTTGTCCATGCTTACGAATGCCCATGTGGTGAGGAATTCGTCCTTGCCATAGCCATTGTCTTCGTTGTTAATGTCATAGATTACGCCTGTGCCCGACTCGATGCCGTCACGAGAGTTGTAATACTTGGTATAATGTCCAAGTACATAATCCTTGTTGTCACCTTCTGCGTTCCATACAGGGTTGGCTGAAGCTCCATATATATAATATGTGTTGTCGCCAATCTCTTTGAACGACCAGAAGTAATCCTCTTGCTTGCCTCTGTCAACATACACGTTGCCTCCGTCTGTAATAAACAGATTCATTATTGACGCTTTCTCCACGCTGAGGTCCTCGATGGTGTAAGTTTGTCCGTCCCATTCGGTGCCTTCTGGAGCATATTGCTTGAACACGAATTTAAGGCCGGTGTTGCCTACTGAAGCATGAGTGCCCCAGTCGTTGCCTTCTGTAAGGAACATCTTGCTTTCGACATTGTAGATGTAAACAGTGTCGTTGGCTGTCAATGCTTGGAAACCTCCATTGTATTCAGGCTTCTGCCATTCTCCTGCCAGCATATTGCCGGCAACGGCAGCTGCTGTGAGAACAAGTAAACATTTTTTCATAATGATATTAGTTTAGATATTTAGTGATTTTTGACTGTCGTAATAATAGCATTGAATGATGACGATGATTCGGTACGGATTAGTAATGAGGGAATAGTCGTTTCCCATTACTTAATCTTCCCTCACCATGTCAAGCAGTTCTTTGCCGGTCAGCTTGTGGCTGATGTCTGTTCCGTCGAGGATGTTTTCTGCTAGTTCGCGTTTTGTCTGATGCAGGCGAATAATCTTTTCCTCGATGGTGTGCTTGCTTACGAGATGATATACTGTCACGGCTTGTTGTTGACCGATACGATATGCTCGGTCGGTAGCCTGCTGCTCGATAGCAGGGTTCCACCAAGGGTCAAGATGGAAGACGTAATTTGCGCCAGTGAGATTCAATCCTAATCCTCCAGCCTTTAGACTTATGAGGAAGATTGCTTTCTCTCCGTTTTGGAATGCTTCCACCATCTCTGTGCGTTTTTTCACTGGCACAGAGCCGTCGATATAGAAATACTGCATGCCTTTCTTGTCGAGTTCTCTGCGCACAAGGTCGAAGAATCGGACAAACTGGCTGAATACTAAAGCACGGTTGCCACCCTCAATAACTCCTTGCAGAAGTTCTGTCAAAGTTGTTATCTTCGAACATTCTCCTGCCCACTTGGATTCGATAAGTTCAACAGAGCATGCAGCTTCTCTAAGGCGAGTGATTTCAGCAAGGACATTCATGTCAATGTCTTCTCCTTTCTCGACGAGAAGTTTTTCTGCCCTTGTTCTTATTCCTTCATATACAGCGATTTCCTCCTTGCTGAGTTCTACAGAATGGTAGATTTCTGTCTTCTCAGGGAGTTCTTTGAGCACAGTCTGCTTGGTGCGTCTCAGCATGAAAGGATGCACTATGTTATCAAGCATTTCTTGCTTGTCTTTATCTTTGTAGCCTTCTATCGGCGTTATGTATTTCCGTGAGAAATTCTCATAATTTCCTAACAAGCCAGGATTCACAAACTGGAAGAGGCTCCACAGCTCGCCCAGATGATTTTGTACGGGAGTACCTGTGAGCATGACTCTGTTGTCGGCTTTTATCTTCATAGCCGCCGCACTTGTCTTTGCACCTCTATTCTTTATTATATGTGCTTCATCAAGGCAGGCAACATTCCAGTGCTTTGCTGTTATCTCCTCTTGTATGCTTAGCAGAATGCCATAAGTTGTGATTATTATGTCTGAAGGCCCAGCATCCTTGATGACTTGCTGTCTATTTATTGCGAAGTTGAGAATCTGGCTGTTGAGGCTTGGAGCGAACTTCTCCAGCTCGGTCTTCCAGTTTGGCGCCACAGAGGCAGGAGCAACGACAAGCGAAGGACCTTCGTCTTTTTTGAGCAAGAGGAAGGCTATTGTCTGTATGGTCTTTCCCAATCCCATGTCGTCGGCAAGCAGCGCTCCTGCACCCCAGCTGTTGAGGCGTGCAATCCACTGAAATCCGTCTTTCTGGTACGGGCGGAGTGTGGCATTCAGCTCAGCAGGGACTTCTGGCGAATATTCTGAACTGTCGTATATGCGTTTGCGCATCTCGATAATCTTATTATCAAGTTTGAACTCTATATCGCCAGACAATACGTCAGTTCCCATCAATGCCGCGCTGAAAGGTGAGATTCTTATTTTCCCTCTTTCTCTGTTTGTGAAAGAGTCAAGGATGTTCAGCTGCTTTTTTAGGCTGTCGCTAAGAACGATGAACTCGTCCTCGTTGATTTTCACATAATTGTTTTTGCTGTTGCTTGCTAATTCCAAAAGCTGACTGATGCTCATAACAGTGTCTTCGTCAATCATCACAGAACCTTCAATGTCAAACCATTGACCTTTGTCTGTGATGGCGGCTCCGCTCCACGACTTAGAGGCGTTGCTTATGCGGTGGAATTTCATGCTTTTACCCTCTTGCCATTCTGCATATAGGGTGTCTTTGTTGTCTTGAACAAATTGCAGCAGCTCGATGATGAACTCAGGAGGGTAAACATTTATTGTGTGTGGGTCAAATTCGTCATTCTGTGAAGCCCAGAAAGAACGGATATGATTCAGTATGTCCGTCTCTTTCTCTAAGTCTCTTCTGACCCTCACTCTTCCATCTGAATTCTCGTCTATGATGACATCGTTGCCCTCGCCCAGTTTATATGTACGTTTTCCTCCTTCGAGTGGGCGGACAACACACTCTATCTCGTAATTCAGTCCTTGCTTCTTTGTTATTTTGAATCCAGCCTTTGCTGTTCCGTCCACAATAGGAAGAGTTGAACCACCTTCAATGAGTGTGGAATGAATCTCCATTTTCCCTCCGAATTTTGGAAGGAGGGCGCGTAGAGACCCTTCTGCTTCAAGCGGGAAAGATCCTAATTGGAGGAGTCGCACATATTGGCTGTGTATTTCTGAGGGAATGGACAATATGGTGTAGTGTGATGTCGAATCTTCGATGATGACGATGTCCTTGTCTGCTTTTGCAATAGGGACATTTGATTTGACGACAAACAGCCCATGCTCCTTCTCTACAATGAGGTAAGGCACGTCGATGTCCACCTTTACCTTCTCGAAAGGTGCTTTTGCTCCAAAATACAGGCGTTCGTCGGTTGCCATCTCCTCGACCACATCCTCAAGTTTCAGACTGCGGCGATATGAGTGTTTCATCTTGCTGTATATGCGTCTGTCGGCATCGTTCATGCTGTCTATGTCTCCAATATAGTATGCGTTCTCGCTTATCACTCTGCCGTTTCCCCATTCACCGTTTTTGTTGCGAGTCTGTTCTCTGACTATGATATTGTCACTCTGCATGTTAGGGCGCACATACATAAGTCTTGTGTCTCTATTGTCGCTGGCTTGCGCCTTGCCGTCAAGCTCATTTTCAAGGTCTTCTATCAAGAACTCCCAAGCAGCCTTATGGTAGATGCTCGTCAACGATGGAGCGTCGCCAAACAGTTTTCTCAATTCCTCTCTCTCGTCATCGTCAAATGGCGTGTATTTACTCATCTCGTGCTTGAGCAATGCCATATTTGGTGCTATGGCATCAAATGGCATTTTGTTTGTTGAATATCCAAGATATTTGGCAAGAAGAAAAGCCAGGCATCCATAGATTTTTGGGTATTCTCCTATCGCTGCTTGCCTATAAAGCGCTTTGATGTCTGCTTCATGGAATTTCTTGTTAAAGTTAAGATGGTCTTCTGCAAGTATCTTTGACGGGAAGTATGTGAATGATGTTCTTATGGTGACAGACGTAATGATGTTTTCAAGCGATTCCTTTCCCTCGCTGATAAGGTCATTGCCTGCATCACCTTTGGCTAAGTGTATCATACATACTACATACAAGAAATGTATAAATGCATTCTGGGATATAGGATCCACTTTGCCTTTGTGACTCATCAACCTTTCTGCTGATGCGAACATCTTGTAGGCGGTGTCGTATTTTCTTGTATTTGTTAATTTTAGTGCGGCGAGCAGAAAACCGGAATAGATATTCTGATAGATACCTTCTGCAGGCATCTTGCCATGTGCAATGAAATTGTACAAGTCAACGGCGGCAATGAATTGGCAGCGATTTGCTTCTGTGATGAGTTTGTAGTCGGCAAGTACGTCATAGAGCGGACCTGCGTTGCAGACAATGTCATTGTCGATAAGGTATGTGACAATATTGCTGAAAAGAGAGTTGAAAGTGTTAGCAGAAAGATTTGTCAGTAATGGGTATGCTCGTTTGTCGTATGTGATAGGAAGGAGCAGTTCGGCGTCTTTCTCCGTGAGCAGGCTTGCCGATGGACAATTTGTGTAGTTGGAATCTACAAGTTCGGATATTACCTTTCTTAGTTCCTTTCTTTCTTCATCCTCGTTCTGTTTCACCTTCTTGTAGTCGCTAAACAAATCCTTCCTCTTCTCATACATGTAACAAAGCGCAGGAACATAATGTTCATTTCGTATAGAGTAGATAGGCGAATTTGTAAAAGTGTCAATTCCGCTTTTATAAAGAATATGGCTGTTCTCTAATTCGATTTTTGCATTATCTCCGTTGAACATGAAGAAACAATAGTGTCTAAGCAAGTAAAGATGCTCGACAAATCGCTTGCCGTTGTTTTTTGCGACAAGTGTCATGTAGCCGAGAAGTCTTTGCCCGTCTTCACTAAGTTGCTCGTATATTTGATAGTCCATTCGCTTTGTGTGATGTCTTTTGTGATTGAAGAATTTGCAAAGATAGCGATTATGAATGAGAAATACAATATGTGTGGCTGAATTTTTGTCCGTTTGTTTATAAATAATGTGTATTTGTGTTAAGGGGTGTTCTGTAAATCGTAGAACCTCAGCTAAATACAATGTATGTGGTGTTTTCTGTTTTGGATGTTCTGTTTTGGATGTTCTGTTTTGGACTTTTATGCTTTCGCCCGTAACGTAATGTGTCGTTGTTCCGTAACGCAAGTTGTCGATAGCGGGCAACGCCAACTAACGTTGTACGGTTTTGCTGTATTCGTGTCCGATAGCGCTTTGTTTAAGGGGTGTCGTTTCGTTAGGTGGATTGGTAAGGGTGGGGGCGTGGCGATTTGCTTAGTAGCTCTCAAAAACAAAAAAGGAGAGGCGAACCTCTCCTTTGTATTTGTTTGATGTGTAAATCTTACTTGCGACCTACATAAGAAGCGTCACGAGTGTCAACCTCAATCATGTCACCTTCGTTGATGAAGAGAGGCACACGGATTTCAACACCAGTCTCGAGTGTAGCTGGCTTTGTTGCGTTTGTTGCAGTATCGCCCTTGAGTCCTGGCTCTGTGTATGTAACCTGGAGAACAATCTTTACTGGAGCCTCAGCTGTGAGGATTGCGCCTGTCTGGTCGTCAATAGATGCCATAACCATAGTCTCGCCTTCTTTGAGGAAGTCTCCACCAGTGATAAGGTCCTTGTTGATGTTGATCTGCTCGAAAGTCTCCATATTCATGAATACCATGTCGTCGCCCTCCTTGTAGAGGTACTGGAACTGCTGGTGAGAAACTGTTACGTCGTCAAGCTTAGCTGAAACGATCCATGTGCGCTCGAGCACACGGCCATCTTCAACGTTGCGAAGCTTTGTGATCATAACTGTGTTACCCTTACCTGGCTTCTTGTGAAGGAAGTCAATAACAACCCAAATCTTACCGTCGTCAAGACGGAGGCATACGCCTTTCTTAATGTCGCCTGCTAAAATAGCCATATATAAAAATGATTTTGTGAAAAGTGAAAAGTGAAAAGTGAAAAAATGCGTTGCTTTTCACTGCCACTTAAACTCCTCTATTGTTAATATTTGATTTGCTACATGCTTAATTCGGGTGCAAAATTACGGATTTTCATTAAAATGACAAAAAAGTTTAGTGTTTTTTGGTTTTTTCTTTTGCAGATTTCTTGGAATTAACTAATTTTGCAGTCGTTTTCCGTGAAATGTTGCGGCATTTCGCGTGGGATAATATGTGAATTTTAGAATTGAATAGTAACAATAAAACATAATAAGCAAAATGAAAAGAACATTCCAGCCCCACAACCGCAAGAGAATTAACAAGCACGGTTTCCGTCTTCGTATGCAGACAGCTAATGGCCGTCGAGTTCTTGCAGCTCGCCGTAAGAAGGGTCGTAAGTCTCTCACAGTATCAAGCGAGCACCACGGAAAATAATTATCCGTACATTATGATACAGAAAATGCAGAAGTTCCATTGGACTTCTGCATTTTTTTTGTTGCTGATATGCATATTATACTGTTTTTTTCTTTCTGCTGTCGTGTCTTTTCGCTACCTTTGCACTGTTTTATACATATTTAAAATAAAAAGAACGATTTATGTCTCTAAAAAAATACTTTACGGGAAAGACAGGAGTGATATTCTGGATTAACATCATTGTGATGATTGCGCTCATTGTGGCTGTTCCGTTTATCACCCTTCAGATTATGAACTCATTCACTCGACATGGTGAGAAGATAGAGGTGCCAAGCGTGGAGGGATGTACAGCATCCGAGGCGGAGAGAATCCTGATGGAGAGAGGGTTGAAGGGTGTTGTTACTGACTCTGTTTACAAAAAGAGCGCAAAGCCTGGTGCTGTGCTCGAACAGATGCCAAAGCCTGGCTTTGAGGTTAAACCTGGTCGTATGATCTATCTTACGGTGAATTACTTGGGCGAGCCAATGGCTGCATTGCCTGATGTCGTAAAGCATGGTTCTATCCGTGAGGCAGAAAGCATGTTGAAGAGTCTTGGATTTAAGGTTGGACCTTGTGAACGCATTTACGGAGAGGATAAGGACCTTGTCGTGGCAATGAAAGTAGGAGGCAGGAGAGTGAAGGCTGGTGAGAAGGTGTCTAGAAACAAGATGATAACTCTTGTGGTAGGTGCTGGCACTCTTGAAGACACTCTTGATGTTGACGATTCTTATATGATGGACGATGACCTCATAGGTGATTATGGTGCTGCTGATGACGGAGATAGTGATGGTTTTGATTTGGATTTATAATAGGTGTAGAAAGTGGGTATAGAAGAATACTATGATATAGACGACGAGATGGTTGAGGGTGAAGTTGATGGCAGAGATGAGTTTGATGATGATGAAACCTCTCAGTTGTATGAGCATTACAGATTTGTCGCTGACAAGAAGCAGAAGCTGCTTAGAGTTGATAAGTTTTTGCTTATCCATCTGAGCAATACCAGTCGCAACAGGGTGCAAAAAGCCGCTGACGCTGGGTTCATCATGGTGAACGGCAAACCTGTGAAGCGTTCATACAAGGTTAAGCCTGACGATGTTATCCAAGTCATGCTCGACCGTCCGCATTATGAAAATAAGATAACTCCAGAGGACATCCCTCTCGACATAGTGTTTGAGGATGATGACCTGATGGTGATAAACAAGCCTGCCGGACTTGTTGTGCATCCTGGTTTTGGAAACTGGCATGGCACAATGCTCAATGCTATAGCTTGGCATTTGAAGGATATGCCTCAGTATGACATCAATGACCCCGAAATAGGCCTTGTGCACCGAATAGACAAGGACACTAGCGGTCTGCTTGTTGTGGCTAAGACTGCTAACGCGAAGACAAATCTTGGATTGCAGTTCTTTAATAAAACGACAAAAAGAGAGTATAACGCTCTTGTGTGGGGCAATTTCACCGAAGATTCCGGACGTATAGAGGGCAATATAGGCAGAGATCCTAAAGACCGAATGCGCATGGCGGTTTTCCCTCCTGACAGCGAGATAGGAAAGCATGCTGTGACTCATTACTATGTGCTTGAAAGATATGGATATACTTCGCTTGTGAAATGTGTGCTCGAAACGGGCAGGACGCATCAGATTCGTGCTCACATGAAGCATATCGGTCATCCGCTCTTTAGTGATGAGAGATATGGAGGTGACCAAGTGCTCAAGGGTACGACATCAAGCAAATATAAGCAGTACATAGACAACTGTTTCAAGCTTTGTCCTCGTCAGGTGCTGCATGCAAAGACTCTTGGCTTTATCCATCCTGTGACAGGGAAGGAGATGATGTTTGATTCCGAATTGCCAGAGGATATAACAGCATTGCTTGACAAGTGGAGAAATTACACAAAAGAAGTTTAATAATATAAGTGGTGGCGAAACAACAGCTTAGAGGGGAGTGCTGCTGTTGCAAACGTAAGCTGCAAAACTGCAGGACGTTGTTTTTGCCATTGTATAAATACATCCCCCATTTTTGAAAATGGAAAAGAAAATTATTGCTATTGTTGCTGGAGGAGATAGCTCTGAGCATGATGTGTCGCTTAGAAGTGCGGCAGGTATTGATTCCTGGATTGACAAGGAGAAGTATGATGTTTATGTGGTAGAGGTGACAGGCACGGATTGGAAAGCCCACCTTCCAAACGGCAAGATGTCGCAGGTGCACCTTCATAATTTCTCATTCAAGGACGAGTGGGGCAAGGACATTAAGCCTGACTATGCTTACATCACAATACACGGCACTCCAGGCGAGAATGGCATTCTTCAGGGGTATTTTGATTTGCTGAAGATACCATACAGCACAAGCTCTCTTCTTGTTGAGGCTATGACATTCGACAAGTTCACTCTCAATCAGTATCTTAAAGGCTTTGGCGTGAAGGTGGCAGAAGAGGTGCTTGTGCGCAAGGGCATGGATGTTGATGCTGCTGCAATAGTTGAGAAGGTTGGTTTGCCATGCTTTATCAAGCCAAATGCTGGCGGTTCAAGTTTTGGCGTCACAAAATGCAAGTCTGTTGACGATGTCGTGCCTGCTGTAGAGAAGGCTCGTAAGGAGAGTGATGATGTGCTTGTCGAAAGCATTATGGTAGGCACAGAGATTAGCAATGGTGTGTATAAGAATAAGGAAGGCGAGATGAAGGTGCTCCCAATCACAGAGGTTGTGCCTAAGACAGAATTCTTTGACTACGATGCTAAGTATAACGGAAAGGTTGAAGAAATCACTCCGGCTCGTCTGTCAGAAGATACAACAAAGCGTGTGCAGGCTCTCACAGCCGCCATATATGACATTCTTGGTGCAAGCGGCATCATCCGCATAGATTATATAATCAGCAAGAATGAAGATGGTGGTGATGTGATAAATATGCTTGAAATAAATACAACCCCAGGAATGACTCAGACTTCATTCATCCCGCAGCAGGTGAGAGCCGCTGGCATGGAGATGAAAGATGTGCTTAATGAGGTGATTGAGGTGAAAATATAATTTGCTATGCAGTTGTCAGATTTTGATGATATACGCCCATGCTCTGAGGGCGAAATGAAGGAGGCGTTTGAGTCTATGCTCAACGACCGCCAGTTTGATAAGATTCTTCAGGGTATCATTCCGCTGCCAAAGGGCATTCGCAACGGACTTCTCCGAATGATGTTCACTGGCGTGAAGACTCCGCTCGATTTTCAGAAGAGATTCATGAAGCCTATGGTTTATTATGCGCTGCATAAGGGAGCCACAGGGCATTCATGCCATTTCCCGCAGTCGCTCGACAAAAAGGGCAATTACACATTCATGTCTAATCACCGAGACATTGTGCTTGATTCTGCTATTCTTGATGTAATGCTTATAGCAGAGAAGTTCTCAACAACAGTCGAAATCGCTATAGGTGACAATCTCCTTATATATCCTTGGATTAAGACGCTTGTTAGGATGAATAAGTCATTCACCGTCAACCGTGGACTTACTCCAAAGGAGATGCTCAAGTCGTCAATACACATGAGCCAGTATATGCACTTCGCCATCAATGAGAAACATGAGAATATTTGGATTGCCCAGCGTGAAGGACGTGCGAAGGATAGTAACGACTTGACTCAGGAGTCTGTGCTTAAAATGCTTAATATGGGCGGTCCGACAACGGGAAAGACTACCGCTGACATCATCACCAATCTGCGCCACATGAATATCGTGCCACTTGCCATCTCGTATGAGTATGACCCTTGCGACTATCTGAAAGCTAAGGAGTTCCAGTGCAAGCGCGACATCCCAGGATGGAAGAAAGCAAAACAGGATGACCTCGATAATATGAAGATAGGAATATGGGGCCAGAAAGGGCATGTCCACTATCAGGCTGCCGACTGCATAAATGATTGGCTTGACACTCTTAATGCAGAAGAGATAGAACGTGCAGACATCTTCCGTATTGTCGCCGAACATATAGATCATGAGATTCATAAGAATTACCGCATATATTCTGGCAATAAGGCTGCTGCAGCTGAACTTCGTGGCGAGAAAATCGATGATCCGAAGTTTGAGGCTTATCTGAAAGGTAAACTTGCTAAGATAGACTTAGACAATCCTGATATGCCATATCTTAGAGAGCGCATATTGACAATGTATGCTAACCCTTATTTCAATTATGAGAAGGCTGTCAAGAACTAAGACGGTATGCTTGATCGCCTCTTTTGCAACACTTGTGATTGCATCTGCTCTTTGCGGCTGCAGAAGGGAAACAAGTGACGGAAGATATTGGGGTTTGATGTCTGACATTGCGATGCTCCGAATTGGCAGCGACAGCTGTGTGCAGGAATTGATACTTGATAGCGGAGAAAGGTATGAAGTGCCTCACAGGGTGTCTGCAGGGATGAGAGATACAACGCTCAGATGTTTTGTCTCATATTCTAAGGAAGAGGGCGGCAGAGTGGCTCTGTATTCTTTGAAAAGGGCGTTCACTCAAGCTGCTTGTCCTGCGGAATCTTTCAAACTGCAAAATGCAGGAAGCGGAGAAAATTGGGTTGGCGGTTTGCCGCGATATCCAATGAAAGTCGTTAGCATGTGGAAGAGCGGGGGCTATTTAAATATGCATCTCGGAATGCTCACTACGGGGACGGGGAAGCATACCTTCGCATTTTGTGAGGATAGTGTAGGTTGCTATTCTCTTCTGCATCTCCGCCCAGCCAATGATATGGAATCATACACCGAGGATGCGTATCTGTCTATGCCTTTTCCGGAAGGAGAGGATAGCGTACGTTTCACAGTATATACATACGACGGCTTGTATAGCAAGACATTTTATAAATAAAGTATAACATAAACACCCATTGCTCCAAAAGGTGTCTCTCTGAATATAAAGACGAGAGCTTATGAGGGAGCTTTAATATGACACGCGCAATTATTACGGTAGTAGGAAAGGATACAGTAGGTATCATTGCAAAGGTTTGTACTTATTTGGCAGACAACCAGATAAATATACTTGACATATCTCAGACCATCGTACAGGAGTTTTTCAATATGATGATGATTGTTGATATGACAAAGTCAGTAAAACCTTTCGACACAATAAACGAAGAACTTGCAAAGATTGGCGAGGAGACAGGTGTGCAGGTTAAGGTGCAGCTTGAGGATATCTTCGACAAAATGCATCGTATTTAATGATGATAAGTAAGTGAACAATTTTTTTTATTTATCAAGAATGAAGAGAATAACAGAGAAAGTCGTAAACTTGTATAAGTTGAATTAGTAAACTTCTTATTATCACCACATAATTGTTTTTTTCTTTTTATGATAAACATAACAGAGGTGTTTGAGACAAACAAGATGATCGAACAGGAGAATCTTGATGTCAGGACAATAACAATGGGAATAAATCTTCTTGATTGCGCAGACAAGGACTTGAATGTCACATGCGAGAAGATTTACAATAAGATAACTACTCTTGCTTCAGATCTTGTGAAAACAGGTGAGGAGATTTCTAAGGAGTTTGGCATTCCTATTGTTAATAAGCGAATAAGCATCACACCAATCGCTCTTGTTGGCAACTCTTGCTGCCGCATTCCTGGAGATTATGTGAAGATAGCAAAGACTCTTGATGAGGCGGCTAAGAAGGTTGGTGTGAATTTCCTTGGCGGATACAGCGCCATTGTGTCTAAAGGCATGACTAAGAGCGATGAACTTCTCATCCGCTCTATACCAATGGCTATGGCTTGTACTGAGCGTATATGCTCAAGCATCAATGTGGGCTCCACAAAGACGGGCATCAATATGGATGCTGTACGTCTTATGGGAGATATCATAAAGCAGACAGCGGAGCAGACAAAGGATAATGACTCTTTAGGATGCGCAAAGCTTGTGGTGCTTTGCAACGCTCCTGACGATAACCCTTTCATGGCGGGTGCTTTCCATGGTGTGAGCGAGGCTGATGCCATAATCAATGTCGGTGTTAGCGGGCCTGGTGTAGTGAAGTATGCTCTTGAACAGATGGATTTGTCTGCCAACAAAGCGACAGCCAATGACGAGCATGTGCGTGACGCTAATTTCGAGGTGCTGTGCGAAACAATAAAGAAGACGGCATTTAAGATTACTCGTGTAGGACAGCTTGTGGCACAGGAAGCAAGCAAGCGGTTAGGAGTTCCATTCGGAATTATCGACTTGAGCCTTGCGCCAACTCCTGCTGTTGGTGACTCTGTGGCAGACATCTTGAAGTGTATTGGCGTTGAGCATCCTGGTGCACCAGGCACAACTGCTGCTCTTGCCTTGCTTAACGATCAGGTTAAGAAAGGCGGCGTGATGGCGTCTTCCTATGTCGGTGGACTTTCAGGCGCTTTCATCCCTGTGTCGGAGGATCAGGGCATGATAGATGCTGTTGAGGCTGGTGCGCTGACGATAGAGAAACTCGAGGCAATGACTTGTGTCTGCTCTGTAGGACTTGATATGATTGCTATACCGGGAGACACTCCTGCAACAACAATCTCAGGCATCATAGCAGATGAGAGTGCTATTGGTATGATAAACCAAAAGACTACCGCTGTCAGAATTATACCGGTAATAGGAAAAGGAGTAGGCGAAACTGTTGAGTTTGGAGGTCTCCTCGGATATGCACCTATTATGCCGGTTAACACTTTCTCAAGTCAGCGATTTGTTGATAGAGGTGGTCGTATTCCTGCACCAATACATTCATTCAAGAATTGATGCACATCGTTCCATGATTATTTAAGGGGTGCGGACAATTTGTTGGCTAACCGATGCGGTTTTTCTTGCAGAAATAACACAAACGTGAAAAGTTGTCTCATGTTTGTGTTATTTTTTTTTGTAGGGTGCCTCATTAATACAAAAAAAACATTATCTTTGCATATAAGTTGTTTATACAAGTTTCGCAAAGCTTAGTTGTGACACACAAAATCTTTACGCAAAGATTTAAATGCTATTTACCAAAGGCAAAACACTATTAACTATAAAAGCTAACTTATGAAAAAATTTGGAACAATGTTGGCAGGTCTTGCTGTTGCAGCAGGATTGTCTGCTCAGACTCACACTTTCGATATAAATACATCGAAGGTTGGCGCTCCTATTGCCTCTACAATGTATGGTATCTTCTTCGAGGATATCAATTATGCTGCAGATGGAGGTCTTTATGGAGAACTTCTTATTAACCGCTCTTTTGAGTTTCCTAACAATTATGCAGGATGGGTAATCTCAGGAAAGGTGTCGTTGAAGAACGACGGACCTTTTGAGAAGAACCCACATTATGTGCGTCTTGCTCCTTCTGGACATAGCGACAAGCATACTATGATAGAGAATCAGGGATTCTTTGGCATTGGAGTTAAGGAGAATGCAGACTATCGTTTCTCTGTATGGGCTCGTGTCCCTGATGGAGGAAAGTCTAAGATCTGGATTGACTTGGTGGATAACGCCACTATGACTGATGACCAGAAGATTGGTAATGCCGGACTAGAAATCGCTGGAAGTGAGTGGAAGAAATATACTGTAACCATCAAGGCTAAGAAGACATTGGCTAAAGCGCATCTTCGTGTGTGGGGCGATTCAAAGGTTACCACAGACTTGGAGCATGTGTCTCTCTTCCCTGTAGATACTTATAAGGGACATGAAAATGGTATGCGTAAGGATCTTGCTGAGTCACTTGAACAGCTTCATCCAGGAGTGTTCCGCTTCCCAGGTGGATGTATTGTAGAGGGTACAGACCTTGCTACTCGCTATCAGTGGAAGAACTCAGTTGGACCAGTGGAGAATCGTCCTCTCAATGAGAATCGCTGGCATTATACTTTCACTCATCGTTACTTCCCAGATTATTTCCAGTCTTACGGTCTTGGATTCTTTGAGTATTTCCAGCTTTCAGAAGAGATAGGCGCTGAGCCTCTGCCTGTTGTTAGCGTTGGACTCTCTTGCGAATTCCAGAATGGTGCTAATCGCAGCGATGCTCATGTTCCTGTTGATCAGCTTCAACCATACATCGACGATGTGCTCGACCTCATAGAGTTCGCTAATGGCGACCCTGCAATAAACCAGTGGGCTAAGCTTCGTGCTGATATGGGCCATCCTGCTCCTTTCAACCTCAAGTATGTAGGTATTGGTAATGAGCAGTGGGGTGCAATCTATCCTGAGAATCTCAAGCCATTTGTTGAGCAGGTTCGTAAGAAGTATCCAAATATCAAAATCGTTGGTACATCTGGACCAGACTCAGAGGGTAAGGAGTTTGACTACCTCTGGCCAGAGATGCGTAAGATTGGTGCAGACCTTGTGGATGAGCACTATTATCGCAATGAGGAGTGGTTCCTTGGAAAAGCAAAAGACAGAGATGGCAATAAGCTTAACTGTGGCGCAAATCGTTATGACAGCTATCCACGCAAGGGTCCGAAGGTGTTCGCTGGAGAGTATGCTTGCCATGGAAGAGGAAAGAAGTACAATCACTTCAATGCGGCTCTTATGGAGGCTGCCTTCATGACAGGTATCGAGCGCAATGCTGATGTTGTTGAGATGGCAACATACGCACCTCTCTTTGCTCATGTTGAAGGATGGCAGTGGCGTCCAGATGCAATCTGGTACGACAACTTGAATAAGTTCAATTCTTGTTCTTATTATGTACAGCAGCTTTATGCAACAAACAAGGGCTCAAATGTTCTTGACCTTAAGATGAATGGCAAGGCTGTTGCTGGCAATGATGACCAGGACGGACTCTTCGCTTCTGCTGTTTATGAGAAGGCTACAAACGAGATTATCATTAAGATTGCAAATGTAGGCAGTAAAGCTCAGGATGTGACTCTCAATCTCAAAGGATTGAAGAAGGGCACATATTCTGCTTCCCTCATTACTCTTCATAGTGATGACCTCAATGCTGAGAATACTATTGAGAATCCAACAAAGATTACTCCTCAGACAAAGAGCGTCTCTGTAGAAGCTCCACAGACAAGTGTTAGCATCCCTGCTCAGACATTCGCAATCTATAAGATTAAGAAGTAATCCTGTTGCACTAAAATATGACAAGGGGCTGGTCCGCATTTGGATCAGCCCCTTGTCTCTTTTGATGTGGGTTCTATTCGTTAGTTCTTGTTTTTTTGAAAATGCATTTTTAACATTTAACATTTGTATTATGCTGAAATACAACGAGAAATGTAAAAGGTGTTTTTGCACTTTTGACAAATGCAGCTTTTGTGCTGTGATTCATACCAAATAGCAAAATTATTTCGAGTAGTCAGTTAACTCGATGAGTATGCAGGTTGGCTTATCTCACTAATTCCCTGCAAATGCTTTCTTGTATTACATGTGATTCTCCTATAGGCGTGTCTTCTCCGATGATAGAGAACGCATACCAATGTCCGTCGGAACCTTTTGCGTAGCCCGAAAGTGAGGATGCGCCTATCGTCACGATTGTGCCAGTCTTTGCAAATATCGCTTCTTTGAAGATAGGCTCATAGAGGCGTGTTCTTAAAGAGCCTTGCCTTTCAGCGTTCTGCGGTGTGGCAAGCGCGCTGTTTATGAAGAAGTCGAAAATATCTTGCTTCTTATACGCATATTTAAGCAGCTTGATGAAAAAGTCGGTTGTGAGTCTGCTCTCTGGCGACAAACCGCTGCCGTCATCAATTTTTAGCTTGCTCTTTTGAATGTTGATGCCAAGCTTGTTCTCAACAAACTCTTCAGCTTTATGCTTCTTTTTATGGGAGTAGATGCTGATGCCGTCATTCTGTGTCTTGTTCAAAACTTTGTTGAAGTGATAGAAGATGGCTTCTGCCTTGATATTGCTGCTGTGGATGAGCATTTCCGCGAGTATCTCATTTAGAGGGTGGGAGGTTTCTGCAATCAGCGTCTTTTCCCCTTTGCTTGAATCTCGTTTGACTTTTCCCTCTTCGGCATTGCTCTGATTCTTCTCCTCTCTTTTGAGTTTTATGCCTTTGCATGTGAGCATATACTCAAATTCTTGCTTGACACATTTCTCGCCTTTCAGCAGTACTGGAAGCTTGCTGTGCAGAATGTCCCATGGGGAGGCTGCTGGATGCGCTTTGAGTGTGTCCGTGCGCGCAAGCTGGTAAATTACTCCGCCTGTCACAGCTTTTATCCCTTTCCGCTTTGTAGAGTCTGCCAGCGAAATGAAGTCAAAAAACATAGGGTCGTCATCTGCTACAAGCAGCAGAGAACCGTCAAGAGTGTCTCCGACCTGCTTTCCTTGCATGTACAATTTTGTGTTGTACATGTAGTCGCTGCCCATATACTCCAGAGCTGTTATTGCTGTGACCAGTTTCATGCATGATGCTGGTGCCCTGAGTGTCTGGCTTTTGTGCTGATATATTGTGGCATT
Organism: Bacteroidaceae bacterium; assembly: GCA_024401215.1. Lineage (GTDB taxonomy): Bacteria > Bacteroidota > Bacteroidia > Bacteroidales > Bacteroidaceae > Minthosoma. The sequence continues at coordinate 23,491 of JAKSLL010000008.1, read as the reverse complement.
TGTATTTAAGTCATAGACGCTTATACTGATTTTCGCTGTATCGATGCGCAGAGGTGAGTGCATTAGGCTGTCAAGCCTGTTGCCCATATCGATATTGTGCTTTGTTGGATGTGGCAATGTGTCAACAACTATGGTGTCAGCCTTTTCTTCTTCGCTGCTGCATGACGAACAGCTGCCCATGAAGAATGGCAGATTTAATGCTATAACTGTGGTGGCAATGCCAAGTGTGATTTGTATTTTCCTCATTAGTATTTATGGTTATTATTCCCCTTTGTTGTTCTGCACGTTGCTAAACGACTTTGCAATTTACGCATTCCCTGAATATCCTTTTGGCATTCTCTCGCCTTTCTTCGCTTAAGTCGTCAACGCCATCAAGTGGGTAGGGGATGCCTAATCCTTCGTATTTGTATTTGCCCATTGTGTGATAGGGCAGAATCTCCACTCTCTCAACTACAGAGTATTTAGAGATGTGTTGAGCAAGAGTGCGGAGCCTGTCATCATTGTCGGTATATCCTGGCACAACAACATGCCTTATCCATGTCGTCTTCCCGACCTCTTGCAAGTAGTCGAGAAACGCCTGGTTGTTTTTTCTGCTGCATCCTGTATAGGTGCTGTGGATGCTGTCGTCAAGTGTCTTTATGTCGAGCATCACAAGGTCGCAGTATCTTATCGCTTCTTTAGCTTTCTCGTTGAAAATCACGCCGCTGGTGTCGAGTGCGGTATGGTATCCCGCATCTTTGCAAAGCTTTAGAAATGCAATGAGAAATTCTAGTTGCATGAGTGGCTCTCCGCCTGTACATGTCACTCCGCCCTTCTTGATGAAGTTTTTGTATTTCTTCACTTCTTCCATGAGCTGCTCTGGCGTCCATTCGTACTGAACGGCTCCGTCTGGATCCCATGTGTCAGGGTTGTGACAAAAGGCGCAACGCATAGGACAGCCCTGAAAGAAGGCTACAAACCTAATTCCAGGGCCATCTACTGTGCCAAATGATTCTAATGAATGTAATCTGCCAATCATATAGAATGGTAATTGCAATGTGAAAATTAGAAACGCGTCCCGCTTCGCGACTAACGCTATTTTCGTATTGCGAGAAAGTTGCAAATCTATCCGCTATAATACCTGGTGAATCTAGAAATTCTAGAAAATCTAGGAGATCTAGAAAATCTAGAAAATCTAGCAGTTAGCTCTTAATTTACAAAGACTTGTTGATAGTACGGCTGAGCACATCGAGCTGCTGCTCACGAGTGAGCTTGACGAAGTTCACAGCATAGCCAGATACACGGATTGTCAACTGTGGATACTTCTCTGGATGCTCCATAGCGTCAACAAGAAGTTCACGGTCAAACACGTTCACATTGAGGTGGTGACCACCATCTGGTGTGAAGTATCCATCCATAAGTCCAACAAGATTGTCGATCTTTGTCTCCTCCTCCTTGCCAAGAGTAGCAGGTGAGATGGCGAATGTGTATGAGATACCGTCATGGCTGTGCTGGAATGGAAGCTTAGCCACTGAAGAGAGAGCGGCAACAGCACCCTTCACGTCACGTCCATTCATAGGGTTTGCACCTGGTGCGAATGGAACGCCCTTGCCGCGGCCATCAGGTGTTGCGCCTGTGTTCTTTCCATAAACCACATTAGATGTGATAGTGAGGAGAGACTGTGTTGGGATACCGTTTCGGTATGTCTCGTGCTGACGGAGGAACTCCATAAACTTCTCTGTAATCATAAGAGCAAGCTTGTCGGTGTTCTCGTCGTTATTTCCAAATGGGAGAGAAGGAGTGCCTTCCTGCTCGAAGCCTACAGCGATGCCGCGCTCGTCACGGATAACCTTCACCTTGCCGTATTTGATTGCAGCAAGAGAGTCTGTCACGATAGAGAGACCGGCAATACCTGTTGCGCGAGTACGAATCACATCGCCGTCAATGAGTGACATCTGGTATGCCTCGTAGTCGTACTTGTCGTGCATGTAGTGGATGATTTTGAGGGCGTTGACGTATGTCTTCGCCAACCATCTCATCATATTCTCGAACTTGTACATCACCTCTTCATAGTCAAGGTACTCAGCTGTGATAGGAGCGAAGTCAGGTCCAATCTGCTCTCCGCTGATTTCATCCTTACCGCCGTTGATTGCGTAGAGGAGACACTTAGCAAGGTTTGCACGAGCTCCGAAGAACTGCATCTGCTTACCTATCTTCATTGGAGAAACGCAGCATGCGATGCCGTAGTCGTCGCCGTAGTCTGGACGCATGAGGTCATCGTTCTCGTACTGTATTGCGCTTGTCTGGATAGACATCTTTGCGCAGTATTTCTTCCAAGCCTCAGGAAGATTCTGAGCCCAAAGTACAGTGAGGTTTGGCTCAGGTGCAGGACCGAGGTTTTCAAGTGTATGAAGTATTCGGTATGATGTCTTTGTCACCATTGTGCGGCCGTCAACACCCATACCGCCAATTGATTCTGTCACCCATACTGGGTCGCCAGAGAAGAGGTCGTTGTACTCTGGTGTGCGGAGGAAACGAACGATACGAAGCTTGATAACCATCTGGTCGATAAGCTCCTGTGCTTCTTCCTCAGTAAGACGACCTTCCTTTATGTCGCGCTCGATGAAGATGTCGAGGAATGTGCTCACACGACCTAATGACATTGCTGCTCCGTCCTGATCCTTTACTGCGCCAAGGTAACCGAAATACACCCACTGCACAGCCTCACGTGCGTTCTGCGCTGGGCGAGTGACATCAAAGCCATAGTTTGCGCACATTGTCACAAATGCCTTCAGAGCGTTGATTTGCTCTGTCACCTCCTCGCGCTTGCGGATGCACTCCTCAGTCATCTCCTGGATGTCGAGACGGTCGTGGAAACGCTTTCTCTCCTCGATGAGGTTGTTCACGCCATAGAGTGCGATGCGGCGGTAGTCGCCGATGATTCGACCACGGCCGTAAGCGTCAGGAAGACCTGTGATGATGTGAGCATGACGAGCAGCGCGGATGTCTTTGTTATATACAGAGAAAACACCTTCATTGTGTGTCTTGCGGAACTTTGTATAAATCTCCTTTGTGGCTGGGTCAAGCTCATAGCCATAGGCTTTCAATGCACTCTCAACCATACGGATGCCGCCCTTAGGGAAGATACCGCGCTTGAGTGGAGCGTCAGTCTGCAGACCGACAATCACCTCATTGTCTTTGTCGATGTAGCCAGCTCCATAAGTGTCAAGTGTCTGTGGTTTCTTTGTCTCTGCGTCATACACACCTTTCTCACGCTCAACCTTGAACATCTCGGAGAGCTGAGCCCAGAGAGCTTTTGTCTTCTCTGTTGGTCCGACGAGGAAAGACTCATCTCCTTCGTATGGAGTGTAGTTGTGCTGAATAAAGTCGCGAACATTGATTTCGCGCTTCCACATGTAGCCTTCGAAGCCTTCAATCTGATTAGATAATTTCATCGAGTTTTTCTCTTTTTTTGTGTTTATAAATACTTATCCTGAAGGATTGCCGCAAGGCAACCCCGTTGAAATTTTGTGCAAATTTACTAAAAAAATCTTTATCATCAATGCCATTATGCTATAATTGTTTGCTTAGTGATTGCGAAAAGATGACTTTGACGGTTTTGCCCAGCTTTTTCATACAGTTTTGTGACATTAGTAACACGCCTTTTGTGATATTTGAATACGCCCTGTGTAACACTTGCAACATGCCGTGTGTAACACTTGCAACGCGCCGTGTGTTACGCGCGTAACATGCCGTATGTTACGCGTGTAACATTTAGCGTATTGTGGATGTTACATTGTTGAGTGTCAAGAGGTGGATGCACTTTGAAGGTGCCATAAATGATGTGTTAGAGTTGAAAACTTAATTATTTTGGGCATTTGCTTTATTTATTATGTGTAAAAGTTGTTTGTTTGAGATGAAAAATGTAATTTTGTACATTTAATAATGTACGATAAAAACACTAATGATATTTTTTCTTATGCTGAAGATAGAAACATACAGACAAGCAGAGTTTTCAACATCTCTTTTTGGTGATGCTGAAAGCACATTGGCGTATGCAAAAAATATCAGAAAAATAACCGAAATAACTAATCTAAAATAATACGAACAAATGAAAAATGCTAATTTTAAAATTGCCTTGACGCTGTTGCTGCTGTGCTTTTGCACGGTCAGCTGGGGGCAATGGGGCTTCTGCGGTAGTGACAAGCAAACGGCCTACAATGAAGAGAAAGCCTGGGAGCTGTGCAATGTGATGTGGGAGTTTGATCCTGAGTCAGGATTGCTGTATTTCTCTGGTGATGGTTATATGGGTGATTTTGATGATGTGACAGCTCCGTGGCTTGAAGAAGGCGTTGACCCCAGTGACATCCTTGAAGTGGAGATAGGCGACAAGGTGAAGTCTGTAGGTAAGAATGCTTTTGAGTCCTGCGATAAATTGACAAAAGTTACTTTCTCTTCAAGCGATATCATTGACATTAGAGAATATTCATTTTCATTTTGTGACATTACATCTCTTGATATTCCTGGCACAGTAAAAACTATTGGTGATTATGCTTTTGTTGGCAATCCATCGATGGCAAGCTTAACGCTGCATCAAGGTTTGAAATGTATTGGAGAAACAAGCTTTGGCTCTTGTGCTGTGACTAAACTTGATTTGCCTGAAGGATTGTTGTCAGTAGGCGATTTAGCTTTTTCTGAGAATGAAAATTTGCAGAATGTGATAATTCCTGCTTCACTTAATAGTCTTGGCACATATTGCTTTGACGCTAACGACTTGAAGGTTACTTATCTTCCAAATAATACGGATTTGCTCGAATCAGAACCTTTTGGTGGTTCTGTCTCTGAAATTATTTGTTCAAGTGATATTGTAAATGCATTGCCTCAGTATGTGGGATCAAGTGCCACAAGAAGGGGCACTTATTACGTGGAGTTTACAAAACCAATACCTGCTGGTTTTGACTATAGGGCAGGTACATTATGCCTTCCTTTTGATGCTTCCATTGATGCTGATAATGCAACTCTTGCACTTTTCACTTTTGAGGGGCAAATGGTTGATGACTACAGACTCGCATTAGGACGAGTGAACGCACAAAATGGGAAAATAAAACTCACTAAGGGAGTTCCATATATTTATAAGACAAAAAAATCATCTCTGTTATTTACATATACCGGTGCGGGCACAAATGTCAGCACGCCAATGAACGGACTTATAGGAAACCTCAGTCTTGAGACTGTAAAGGCTCCAGAAGGATGTTGCGCCATTTCTGGCAATAAGTTCCTTTATATCATGCCAGGTGTGACGGCAAGTGTGGGGCAGTACAGGGCATATCTTGACCTTAGTGCTGCGCCAACAGTCACCCCTTCGGAGGCGAAATTAAGGAATTTTGCTTTATGGGGCGAGGATGGCTCATTTGAGGAGGATGAAACATCCGTGGATGGCATCTGCAATGCAGACGCTGTATATGCTGTTGGCACTTACTCTGTGGGTGGCGTGAAGCGCTATTCTCAGCAGAAGGGGCTCAACATCGTTAAGATGAGCGACGGCACAGTCAAGAAGGTAATGGTAAAATAAACATCAATTCACTTTCGTGATTTGTGTTTTTTGCTGTTGATGTTGAGTGTGCGGAGCGACACTTTCCGAAAGTGGGCTAAAAGACAAAGGTGATGGCTAAGTTTAATAATAATAAAAGATATATAAAACCAGAAATAGACGAATTTAATATAGCGCTGATAAATCCGATGCTTGCTTTTTCGGATGCTCGTATCGAAATTGGCGGTGTGGCAAGTCGCGACTTTGATGCAGATGCTAAATCTCGTGGAGTGGTAACGATGGGTCACGGAAATGATGATTTCTACGATGATGACGACGCTCTCTGGTAAATGAGGTGTGATGGATGCTGATCCTGATTGCCGCAAAAACAATATTATATAAGGTGTTAAATGTATTTAAGAAGATAATATCTGTTGTGGCAATGCTCGCTGTCGCATTGTTTGTCAATGCGCAGAGTAAGACACGTTACGCAGGCGATGTAGCAGGCGATGGCGAAGTGAGCATTTCTGACGTCCCAATACTTGTCTATCAGGTGATGGGTGTGGCGAAGCAGGAGAAGGTGCGCGTATATCTGGGAGGCGGTGTGACAGGCGAACGCTATACAGGTGACGTGAATGATGACGGGAATGTCAATATCTCAGATGTGAATCTTCTTGTCGATATATTGCTGGGCAAGGCAGTAAAGAAAACATACGTGCTTGCCGACGAACCGACAATGGTGCTCGCAGGTCACGAATATGTGGACCTTGGACTCAACGTGATGTGGGCGACCTGCAATCTTGGCGCATCTGCGCCGCATGACTATGGCGACTACTATGCTTGGGGCGAGGTTGAACCTCAGAACATCTTTGGATGGGAGAATTATTCTCTTTGTGATGGAGATGGCAACAGCATGACAAAGTATTGTCTTCGTACTTACTACGGGACAATCTCAAACATACGCCAGCTTGAAGCTGCTGATGATGCGGCAAGCAGACGCTGGGGCGACAAATGGCGTATGCCGACATACGCAGATGAAGAAGAATTGAGGAAGGGTTGTTATTGGGAATGGACGACAAGCTACAAAGGTTCGGGGGTTGCTGGTTACGTCGTCTATAAAGCGAAAGCGGCGGCCGACAGAGGCAAGGTGAGCTGCTTCTCACCAACACTCATGGCATCCTATTCGCTGTCTGACACGCATATCTTTATGCCTGCGGGAGGTTGCAAAAAACTGACAGGTTATTTGATAGGTTATAGTGGGTATTACTGGACAAGCTCATTAAATGAGACGTACAATGATGAAGCATGGGGGCTGTTTTTTGCGTCATACGACATGAATCGAAACAGCGACTGCCGATATATCGGAAGAAACATCCGTGCAGTATTTTCTAAAAATTGATAAAGTGAGATTTTAATAGTGGAATTATCCACATATATAAATGAAAAAATAAGTTGAATAAAAACAAATTCTATAATATGAAGAAATATTTAACACCAAAAATCATTAAGAGGGAAATGGAGGTAAGTTGTTACCTTCAGCCACTGTCGCCTGTTTATGGTGGAGGTGACGACGGCGAAGCCGGCGATGGCTGGGCGAAAGAGCGCTACGATGAGATTTTTGAAACACCAGAATTTTTTGGCGGTTCAGTTGATCAGGAACAGCAGGACTTTTCTGGTTCATTGTGGAACAATATGTAAAAAGGAATTGGAATATGAAGAAAAGTTTTATTTTGTTAGTCTTGGCATTAGCTTTCTTCTCTTGTGCTAACGATGAGGAGAAGAATGGGTCAGGCGGTGATGTGAGGAGCTTGCAAAGTGAGGCATACCTCTCTGACTATATCTGCGGAGAGGGTATGGAGGACCGTGACTTTACGACTCGATCCACATACATTCCTAATAGCGCAGGCTTGGCTTTCTCATGGGAGGAGGGTGATAAGATCGGTGTGTATATTGGGGATGGAGCACCCGTTTGCTTCGAGTCACATACCAAAGCTGGTAATAATGCTGCGTTCCATTATCCAGGTAGCGAAGATGGAGGATATTTGTTCCCAATAGATGAAAAAACTTGGGACAGAATGTGCTATTCTATCTTCCCATACAATGAGCAAGAGACAAATAAGGATAATGTCCATTTTGACTTTTCTGGTCAGCGTCAGACAGCGAATGGTACTTACGCTCATCTTGCAACATACGACTATAACGTGTCACGCGCAGAATGTCAGAGAACAGATAATGTGCGTTTTGAATTTAAGCATGTCGCATCTGTGATACGTTTCAAACTCACTCTGCCGAAAGATGCTGGTACATGCACATTCAAGCGACTTGAGCTGAAGACGACAGATGGAACATTCTATCAGACAACACGAGTGTGCGACCTCGTCAATGCAGGCGAAAATCAGGGAGAAGACTATAAACCTGCATTTATCGATGTGGCAGATGATGATGTGTATAAGAACAATGATCCAAAGCAGGGTGAGGACTATGATGACTTGTTCTATGTTGACTTAGGTACAGATGCTACTCATGGCATCACCGTGAATGGAGGAGCAACTCTGACTGTTTATATCACAATTCCTGCATCAAACCTCAAGGATAAGTCTGTTGTTGCCACACTTATCCCATTGGATGAGAAGACTACGAAATACTACTATACAGGAGCATTGGCAGGAAAAGATTTCTTGCCAGGATATGCCTACGGATATGCGGCAACAGTTAAAGAGACATCTATGGTGTCAGTCAGACTGAAGGTGAACACAAGATGGCAGCTTGGAAACAAGGTGGAGGAGACACGCGCCGCAAACGGTGACCCTGGTGTGGAGGATGTGTTTGACAGGCCAACAAATATTGTTGTCTATACATGTGTAGATGGCAAACTGAAAGCTATCAACAACATAACAGGCATTCCTGCTACAAAGTGGACTGTCAAAGATGAGATATATGAGTATTCAGATGAAATCTATCCTGATATACCAAACATTCAGGATGTCAAGTCTATACATGTTTATGCTTATGCCTCAAATAAGCCTGTGACAGCCACTGGCACAAGCGCCATAGCAATTGGTGTGGATGAGAAGGTGATACAGAATGCCACATTCACTTCTACTGACCAGAGTGTGTTGAAGAATCTCTACTCACTTCCTTATCATACAGGAGCAAATTGGGAAGGTAGTCTTCCGCTCGACAACCCTTCAGTAAGCGCAACACTCTATCATGTTGCTGCAAAGGTTGACTTGCAATGGGGAGTTGAAAATACATCAACAACAATTGGTGGTTTTGATGTAAGATACCTTCTTGACAAAGGCTATCTTTTCAAGCCTGCTGAGAACACTTCTGCCGGCACAAAAACATATTCATACAAAACCACAACAGGCACTAAATATTACGGACGTGACTATTTCTACGCTATTCAGCAGAAAGACTTCCCGCTTAGTGTCAGAGTGACAAAGAATGGTAAAGCTGGAGCCTACGGATTGATAAACTTCACCACAGAGACAACAAATGGTTGGACTTCTTGGTTGAAAGGTGATATCACCGTAGAGTAGCATTCTCGAATGTAATGCGCATATAATATATATATGTACGCGCGTACATTTATAATATATATACAGATAATAAAAACATCGCATATATGAGTAATTTCAAAATTAAGTTACAGGTTCTCTGTCTTGCGCTCCTGCTTCCTCTAATGCTGGCAGCGCAGAACGTCCGTTATGTGAAGAGTGACGGTAGCGATTCTAAAGACGGAAAGTCATGGGCTAATGCCAAGAAGACTGTTCAGGCGGCGATAAATTCGTTGTCCGACAATGGTCTGACAGGCGAGGTGTGGATTGCCAAGGGTACTTACAAGCCTACGCGCTCCACAGAGGCTTCAAACACCTCAAACCTCTACTCTTCATTCATCATTCCTGCTGGAATCAAGGTGTATGGCGGTTTTGCTGGAACAGAAAGCGACAAGGCGCAGCGTGCCACTAAAAAGACAAATGTCGGCACATTCTTCTCCAACGAGACAGTCCTTTCTGGTAACCTTGCCAGCAAGGCAATAGCCTTCACTCCAAATACATCCAAGAAGGAGTGGAGCGTCACAACATACGGCAACAGCTATCATGTTGTGTGGTTTGCAACTAAAGGATTCGACTCCAACGGAAAGCCTAATGCTATTGGTGGCGAGGCTCTCCTTGACGGATGTACTATCGAAGGAGGTTATGCAGGAAATACTATTGCATCTGGTCGTCCGCATAATGCATACGGTGGCGGTGCATACATGGTAGATGGTTCGTCTGTGACAAACTGTATATTCCGCAAGTGCTATGCTTCAAGAGCTGGTGGTGCGATATATATGGACGGCGGCGGTACTGTGGATAATGTCTATGTATGGATGTCACAATCTGTAGGTGTCGGTAAATCATACGGTTATGGTGGTGGTATCTGTGTCAATGGCAAAGGTTCTGTGCTTCATTCTGCTGTAATGAAGTGTGTGGCTCGCTTTGGTGGTGGTATAGCTTTCTTATATGACGCTTCTATTGAGTCAGACAAGTTTGCTATGACAGCTATAGCTACCCTCGTAAATAACAATATGTCTCATACTGAGGCTGGTGGTATTTACATGGATGGCGGCGGTCTCCTTGACAATGTGACTGTAGCCACAAACCAGTGTAATGGTACTGGAGCAAATGAGAATGGCGTGATAACAGGTCGTTCTGGTGGTGTGTATATCCGCGACCATGCCCGCATCTACAACAGCGTGCTTTGGGGTAATACATGTAGCGCCAACAAAAATGTGCAGTATGCTAACTCACGCTCTTCTGCATCTGTTGAAAAGCCTGTACTCAATTATGTATATCTTTCAAGAAACGACTTTGTTGACTGGAGCAGCACAGTGAAGAACAACATTGTTTCCCTTTCAACATCAAATGTGGATGTTGATGCAGAAGAGGCATGTCCAAACTTCACAAATCCAGTAGGTTCTTCTGGTTTTTCTTCTACGTCTGATCTTATAAGTTACAACTTCAAGCCGCTTGCAAGCTCTCCGCTCAGCAATGCAGGTCTTCAGCTTGCTGATATAGATACAGGTAATACGCTTCATGCCGTTGCTAATCCTAAGGACATTCTTAATGTGGCGTTCAACTCTCGTTGTACAATAGGTGCTTACACTTCTGACGCTCAGCAGATTGTGGCAACTGCAAAGAAGGAGATATTTGTTGACCCATCTTCAAAGACTGCCGATGTTACAGGTGGTGCAAGTTGGGATAAGCCTGCTCTCAGCCTTGCTGACGCTATCAATGCGGCAGGTGATGGTTATAAGATTTATGTGAAGGAAGGTACTATCACAAATGTACAGTCGGCTACGGGTTCACATGTACGTCTGCTCTCTATCAATATGAAGAGTGGCGTGACTGTGCTCGGTGGCTTCGATGAAGAACTTAAGGGTACAGATATCAGCAGACGCAATCCGGTATTGTATCCAACAGTCATCACAGGTAACATCACAGATGATTATAATTATAATGTGATGCACCTCGTTACTTTCGATGGTGTGAAAAATGCTGTGTTTGATGGATTCCAGCTTAGATACGGAAACAGTAATTCTTATACATGGTCAAAAGCTTCAGAACGAAACGGTTCTGCATTCTATTTCAAGAATGCATCAACAGGCAATGTTGTAAGAAACTGTCTTGTAGCAGGATGTACGTCAATGAAGGGTGCTGCAGTCTATGCAACAGGTAACAGTTCTGTCACCTTTGAAAACTATATATTCCATAATAATCAGACTTCGTCAGTAACGTCTAAGACTTATGGTATTGTTCAGACAGAAGCAGGATCTTCAGTAATCCTTAATCATGGTGATATAATCCGAAATGCAGGAACAGCAGTTGTTAATGCTGGTAATGTTGAGATAAACAATTCTGTTGTCTATGCAAACTTGCGTGCAGTACGCAGTGAAACCAATAAGGCAGACTCATACGGTCAGGATGGTCTTCAAGGAACAGGTACTTATTCTGGTACTAATAACCTCTTCGACTATAAGACAGTATTGAAGCTTAACAGTTTCATTGAAACAAAGGCGAGCCTGACATTCGATCCAGAAGATGCTAATTACCCTCGTTTTGTGAACTCCACTCAGAACTCAGGTGTCAGCAAGACTGGTGATGTGACATATTATGGACGTACCACATCATGGGAGCCGTTGAATACCAATCCGATGACAAATGCAGCATTGGCTAATGGCGACCATTCTCTATGGGGTACCGATATGTCAACAGTCACAACTCGTGACAATGGTGGTCTGCCTGATATTGGTGCAGTAGAAAACCATTACTCTACTCAGGAAGAGGTTGGTGAATTTGCCAATCCAAAGGGACAGCCTGCATACGGTAGTGTGTATTTTGTGCGCGACTATCGTAACGAGGATGGCACAATTGACTATGCTGCAGGAGGAAATGGTATGTCATGGGCGACTGCTATCAATGGTAATGCTTATTACTATGATGCTGAGGCACATGGACAGACAGAAAGAGGTCGAGTAGGAGAAGGAATTCCCTCTAAGCAGAATGGTGTCCTCACAGGCACTAACGTGGTGTTGGGCAACGGTGATAACTATATAATGTATAATGGCACTGGATTTACAACAACAACAGATATCAAGAATGCCACAGAGTTTAATATTACTGGAACACCAGCAAATGGCTATACCATTAAGACAACATATAATGGAAGAGAGGTGAATGTTGGCTATGATGATGACCATAATTTGAGTTTTAACAATAGTTCTTTGTGGAAGTCAAATGCGGCAGCCAATGCAAATACTGGTACATTGTATTTCTCTTATAACACAATGGTAGCTTGTCCTACAACAGAAGACTGCTCTATCTGTGGTGGTACAGGACATGTCGATGTTGATTGTCACACTTGTGGTGGTGACCATCAGGTAGAATGTACACACTGTGATGCAAATGGTAAGATAGACTGTCCAAATTGCGATGGTGGACGATATGATTGTGATAAATGTGTTGACGGAAAGGTTGATTGTCCACAATGTATAGATGGACAGATTCCTTGCGCACAGTGTAACGATGGAAAAATAGCTTGTGACCAATGTGGCGGAAAAGGACATCCTACATGTACAACATGTTGGGGCAACAAGACTACTACATGTACAACATGTTGGGGCAACAAGACAACTCAATGTACAACATGTTGGGGAGCAGGAACAACTTGGTGGAATGGTAGAACATGTACAAATTGTAATGGTCAGGGCAATTTGAAATGTACAAATTGTAATGGCCAGGGTAATTTGACATGTACAGGTTGTAATGGAACAGGCTTGAGTACAAGGAATTGTAATACATGTAAAGGAACAGGTCTCAGAAATTGTTATACATGTAATGGTAAGGGTTCAACCAATTGTGGTGCTTGTAATCATAAAGGTTATACAGATTGTTCTTCATGTAATAAATATGGTTACCGAAATTGTACAGTGTGTGGAGGTCGCGATGTTTGGGATAGACGTCCAACACCGGGCAGTGGCTTGATAAATTGTGATGTATGTAATGGCAGGAAGCAAAGCCCATGTCCAGATTGTACAAATGGAAAGGTGCCACAATCTTGTCCTACAACTCAGACATGTACAATATGTAATGGTACAGGCCAGAAGCCTTCTGCTGTGAACAGATACCTTACTGTTAACGGCTTGTCATCTACATCTACAAATCTTAGATTCTATACAAAGAAAGTTACATACGATGAAGTGCAGGGTACTATCGGATTGCAATTTGCTGTAAACAGCGCACGTGACGATATGTCGAAGTCATTTAAGACTCGTGTTGTAAATGTTTCTGAGAAATATGTATATGGCACAGCCAACGTCACTCATACATATCAAGACTTTGACTCTGATGCTAATCAGGAAGTCAGCGTGTGGGTAGGTGCTGGTACATATACTTCTAATAAGGGTTATCAGATTCGTAACCATGTAAAGGTGTATGGTGGATTCCCTAAGACAGGAACTCCAGGTATGGATGCTCGTCATCCACAGTTGTCAGAAGGTATCGCTCTGTCAGTTAAGAATCAGAAGCTTGGACTGAAAGTGAGTGATTACGAGACAATCCTCCAGACACATACATCAATTGCAGAGCGTGACAGAAAAACAAATAATGTGAGTGTGCTTTCTCATCCAGCAGAATGTCGTGTGACAACTGCTGATGATAGTGATACGCCTCGTTCACGAGATGTCTATGAAGGCGCTGAATGGGATGGTTTCACATTCCGCTATGGTTACAGAGTGAATGCAGGTGGACGTAATGGTGGTGCTGGTGTTCAGATGTATGAGAATGTTGTGCTTCGCAATTGCGTGATTCGTGATAACAAGCTCGCAGATGGTAACGGCCGCACACGTGGTGGCGGTGTATATTGCGACGGTTCGAGCGTCATCAACTGCTACATCATGAATAATGAAGGAGCAGGAAGCAGCGATACTTACGGAGGTGGTATCTACATGATCAAGGGTACCATGTACAATTCTGTTGTCTGCGGCAATAAGCTGACATCTGGAAGTCGCCAGGGTGCAGGCTGCTATTTCGAGTCAGCCAACTTCTACAATAATACAGTTGTGAACAATACCGGTGCATCAACAATTGGAGTTTATACAGCTTCCGCTGCAGATGCACATCTCACAGTTTACAATTCTATTATCATGGCAGAAGATGGACAGAGTCTGCTTCAGCGTGCAAGCACAAACACTCCTATTGGCTTCACCAACTGTTTCCTTCAGACAAATCAGGCGGAATTTGTCAATAGCTACAATGCGGTGACACTTAAGAATAATAAGGAGTTTAAGAGAACTGCAGCTGCGACAGCAAATCCATTTGCTCTTCCTATAGCTACAGCAAATGCAAATCTTGACTACCGCATCGCATTGCATAACAATGCCTATGACTGTGTGAATGAGGGTACAGAAGATCTTGGAAAGGACTACGACGGCAAGACAGATGTAGAGCTTCCTGACAATGATATGGATTACACAGACCGTATCAAGGACTGTACAGTGGATATTGGCGCATACGAGTATAACGGTGCATACGACATCGCTCCAGACTTGGCATCTGTGGCAGGTAAAGCTGTTTACTATGTCACTCCAAATGGTCATGGCATGGCATCAGCCAAAGACCCTATGAATGCAGCATGTGCAGATAAGCTCCAGCTTGTGCTCGATGCAGCAGGACGCTATAAGCTTGCAAACCCAACAAAGGCTGTTATTGTCAAGCTTGCCAACAGCAAGGCTATGGCTGCAAAGGGTGAACGCTTCACTTACTATGCAAACCGCACAAGCTCTACGGACACAGATAACGAGAGCACACGCGAATGGTCAATTCTTGTTCCACATGGAGTTGAACTCTGGGGTGGCTATACTGACGAGGCAGCTACTGGTGCATGGTCAAATACTAATAACGGATTCAACAAGGATGGCAAGGATTTGCGTGATGTGACAGGCAATCCAACTTATCTTGATGCGCGTTATAATAATAAGGTAGAGGATGCTGATGTTATTACATATCACGTTGTGACGTTCACAAACAACATGTATGACGCAGAAGGCGACCTCCTCACAACAACGCTTAAAGGCATCAAGGACCGAGCTGTTGTAGATGGTCTCTATATCACAGGCGGCCAGGCAGACGGAATGAGCACAAGCTCTTCTGTCAAGAACATCAATGAGTTTGGTGGTGCTGCTATCGTTACTGATTTCGCTCATGTGCGCAACTGTATTGTGCAGGATAATTCAGCAAACTATGGTGGTGCTTTGGCATTGACTCACGGAGCGCTTGTTTCAGGTAGCCTTATCGATAAGAACAAGGCTAACTATGGCGGTGGTATCTATGTGTTTGAGGACGGTGATGTTCTTTCAGACAAGACATATATCTCTACCGATCCTGTTGAGGGCAAAGCTATGGATGCTAAAATGCCTCACGTATATACTTCTACAATTGTAAACAACAAGGCTGAAAAGCTTGGTGGTGGTATCTGGTACGGCAGCGGCGTCAATGTTCGTGTTAACAGTTCTGTTATCTGGCAGAATACAAGTTCAGACCAGGCGAATGTGGCAGGTGCGTATGAACTTTCAAAGCCAGCAGACGATAAGACCGACGATGTGATCTATTATCCATTCGCATACTCAGCTCTTCAGGAGATTAAGGCAGATGGTAAGGATAACATCAGTGTAGGTCCAAAGAATAGTGCGGGCACACGTTTCGCAACAGACAATAACACTCTCGCAGTAGAGGGTGCAGGTGATACCAAGTTTGACCAATTTGGATATTTCGGACTTTATAAGACATCACGACTCTGTGTGGCAGGTATGCCGCTTGATGAGTATGATGCGCTTGTTGCATCTGAAGCTCTCTCTCCAGCAGACTTCATGAATACAAGCCGCAAGATAAGCAAAAACAACACTCGTACAAGTATTGACATAGGAGCAAGAGCTCTTGATGATGTAAATCAGCCTAAGGAGGTGATGCTTCGTCTGTTTGTTGTTGAGGAGGGTGCTTTGGACAGCGAACTTGCAACAGCAATGAGCAATCAGACAAAGAACGCTTATTACTCTCAGCAAGGCTCATCTTTCGCTTATCCGTTTGAGGGCTTGAAGGCTGCTTTGGATTATATTGTGTCTGCACGAAACAAGAACACAACAGACAAGGCAAACAATATGCCATTCGAAATCTGTATAGCAGGTGGTACATACGAGGTGACTGGCGGTAGAGGTGCGTCATTCAATATCCCTGAAGGTGTAAGCGTCTATGGCGGATTCAAGTACGACCCTGCAGCCAAGACTTTCTATGGCAGATACTACAAGGCGGATACAGACAAGACAACTAACATGACCTCTAACTCAACAGGTAAGGCTGGCAATCCTCAGCTTATCTCTGATAATGTTGAATTCATTGGTGGAGAGGCTGATGCAGACCCTGTGCTTGGCATACAGTTCGTCAATCTTCCAATAAACGAAATGCTTGAAGAGCGTGAGCGCGAGGATGCGAATGGCAACAATATCATTGAGCCATGGGAGTTCAAGAATACAACAATACTCAGCGGTAATAAAGCTAAGGCATACCATGTGCTTTCTTCTACAAGAAACACAAGCGCAGTAGGTACTGTGCCAATAGCTTCTGTATATCATGGCGCAGCTGTTACTGACCCTTACACTCCAAAATATGTGGATGGCAAATTCGACCAATATGAAGGTCAGCCTATCGTGATTGACGGTGTGACTGTAACTGGCGGTAACGCTACAGGATATCAGAGCGGCTCAATCAAAGACCTTGGCATCAACAATTACTATCAGGGCGGTGGTATGCTTATTGATGGTAACCAGGAGAAGGCTGCTTACCAGCAAACAGATGTTGCAATGGCAGTAGGTCGTATTGATATTCCTGTAACAATTGCTAATTGCCGTTTCGAAGGCAATACTGCAGGCTATGGTGGTGCTATTAGTTCAAATGGTACGCTCAACATCTTCGGTTCAATCTTCGAGAATAACAAGGCGATGGCTAAGAGCGAGACAGCAGAAGGCAATTCTGTGTCATACGCAGGTCAGGGCGGTGCTGTTTATGCTACACATTATCTCAATGCATACAATACTGTATTTGCTAACAATGAAGCGGTAGATGAGGCATACAGCATCACACCAACTCAGTACAAGTTCATAGGTCAGAACTCTACAGCAAAGACTGTCGGAGGTACTGGTGGTGCAGTATTCGTAGGAAAGAATGGTTACTTCCATATCGTGAACTGTGATATCGTTCGCAACCAGGCTAACGCTTATCCTGCGGTTTACACGATGAACCCAGAGACAACAGCAGGCGTTAATGCTTCTGCAACGAACTATAGCGCAACTTACCATAACCAGATGGTAAACACAGTTGCGTGGGGTAACGAGGTAAATGCTGCAATGGCTAAGAAGTTTGCAGGCAACAGCTACTTCAAGTTCGCTTCGCAGCTCATCTGCAACTACGGCAGTCCAACACGTAACACAGCTGACTACAATCCAGACTTTGCTGCAGGTTCTGCTCCTATGAGTCAGAAAGATCTTGATGACAGCAGCAAGTTCATGGAGACAGCATGGTTCTGTGCTTACGAAGAGGGCAGAGGTGTGACTCCAAACAACAAGGAAGACAAGCGAGAGGTTGCTTACAGCGCACTTACAGATATGGCAACACTCTACTCTCAGAACAGCAATGTTGTCATCAGCAGTCAGAATGATGCATTTGATGGACCAAACTTTGCAGCACCTTCTGATAAGGCTGGTATTGCCGGATACAGCGATGGTCTTGACTGGAGCCGTGCAAGAGTCAGCGACCTTACAGATAACGGTTCAGGTGTGATGGAGCAGAACGTAGAAATCACACCAGGCGGCTACACTATGAGCTACAACAATTATGGAGGTTCTGGTTCTGAAGTGCCTGTAGATAAGGCAGCAGAAATAGACAATACCGATTATGTTGCGAAGGGCTACTATCCAATGTCACATTTCATCGCAAAGAATTTCGTGACAGCATACGACTCATACAAGAAGTATCTCCCACTTGGAGATGACTTCTATATGAAGACTGCTTACCCTGTTGCAAACGAGGAGCAGATGAATATTAACCGTATCTGCTATAACCCAACGCCTGCTCATAAGCTCGCTTATATTGATATCGGTGCTTACGAATACTTCTATGCTCCTCTCAAAGATGTAGATGTACTGTATGTATCAACAAAGGAGAATGTTAGCAATGGAATCCCTGATGGATCTTCATGGAAGAAGCCAACTTCTGACCTCCAGCGTGCAATAGAGACACTTCTTGCTTCACGTAACAACAAGAAGAAGGAGATCAGAATTATTGAAGGCGAATATGCTCCTTTCAATAGATTCCAGACAGATGAGGGCAGAACTTACTGCTTCTATATCGATACGAAGGATGCTAATGCTGGTGCGCATTCACCTGCAAGTCTGGCTCTCAAGAATAAGAAGATTGCTTCTCTTATGATTAAGGGCGGTTACAGCAACATGCTTGAAGACAGCTGCAATGTGGCAGAGTTCAAGACTGTTATCACAGGTCGCAACAATTCTGCTTCTGGATGTGACCACTTGTTCTACATTAATGATGCTACACAGCGTTATGGCGATGGCGTATTCGACGCAAGCAACAATTATGGTGCGACGAATGCAGATGTGACAGCAATTGGTACTATTCCTGTGCAGTTTGATGGACTCACATTCGTGAACAGCAATGCAGCAGCTACTGCAGAAGGTTCTGCAATCTATTATAAGGACCGTGAAGCTGATGCAGCTAAAGTGACTGCAACGAAGTTTGTTCTCAGCAAGAGCACATTCTACAGCAATGAAGGTAAGAGTGTGGTTTATGTAGGAAAGAATGGTGGACGTGGACAAGTATATAATAATGTGTTCCACGACAACAATTGCAACCCTATATCAGCAGAGTACACTATAACAGTGAATAATACATTTGCTTTGAATAAG
This sequence comes from Bacteroidaceae bacterium, assembly GCA_024401215.1. Lineage (GTDB taxonomy): Bacteria > Bacteroidota > Bacteroidia > Bacteroidales > Bacteroidaceae > Minthosoma. The sequence continues at coordinate 4,466 of JAKSLL010000008.1, read as the reverse complement.
GGACAGGTGATGCTTACAAGTTCGGTTGGCTCTTCTTACATCTACAATTCAGTGTTCTGGAAGAACAACCCATTAACTTCAGGTTACGGATCACAGTTTACTGTTGTTACAGCAACTCCAACGACTTATACTTCTACAGCATTAAAGACAAAGAAGACATCTAATGTTAAGAATAATGCATTTACAGGCGGTAATGAAAGTCTTGACTATACTACGGTATTGGCTGGTCTGAACTACAATGCAGGACTCTCAGATAAGAATAACGACATCATGTACGGACCAAACTTCGTTGATCCGGAAAATGAGGACATAGCAAGCAGAAACTTCAGTTTCGCAACAGCTAACCGTCTCCTCAACAAGGGTGTTCATTCTTATTTCAGCAGTTATGCTAAGGACTACTCATACAAGGCAGTGAAAGATACGGTTGATATCGCCAATTCACCACGATTTGTAGATGAGATAGACCTCGGCGCATACGAAATCAAGAGTCAGATTACTCGTGTTGTATATGTTGACCCTAACACTAATGACAAGGGTGACGGTACATCATGGGAGAAGGATGATGAAGGCAATGGAGGTCCATTGGGCATCGGTGATCTTCAGTCTGCTATCGACAATGCAGCTCTCTACAGCGTCCTTAATGATAATGCCGAGTCTTATGTGTTCGTTAAGGGATCTCCTTCAACTCAGCAGAGACGATTTGATGAGACAGTCACAATGCGTAATGGCGTCAATATCTATGGTAGCATACCTGATGTCTATGATGTTTGCGACTACGAATCAAAAACTCCTGCTGAAGCAGATAAGGCTATAGCAGATTATGCAGCCATGATAGCAAAGATGCGCACTGGTGTGGCAAGTCCATTAGCATACAAGACTATCGTTAATGGCGTTACTTCTAACGAGGGAGATATCGCTACGTCTGCTCTCCTTGACGGATTCGTTATCACAAATCCTGTATCTACTACAGCGCCAGCACTCTCTGTATATGGTGCAGCTGGTTCAAAGGTTGCTGTGCGCAATGTTATTGTTGCAGACAACAAGGTGAGCGGTACAGGTGTGAACGTTGTAAATATTAACAACGCACTTCTCTATGAGGCTCTTGTTCGTAACAACACAACAAGCGCAAGCGCACTCAATATAGGTGCTAATGGCTATGCAGTAAACGTAACGGTTGAAGGAAAGACAACAGGAACAACAGCTAACGCTAAGAACTCTCTTGTAAACTTCAGCGATGCAACAGCTAAGTCATTCTCTGGTGTTCTCTATAAAGTTGAAGATGAGAACTTGAACTGGCAGCTTGTCGAGACTTCATCAAATATCGACCTCTGCGACCAGACAAAGGATGCTTATAATCCGCAGAAGTTCCTCCCTGCAGCATTGAGAGGATTCGTAGATTATGCAAATGATATTGACCTCCTCGGCAACCCACGTCTCTTGAAGGATGTGACATCAGCAAATAAGGTTGATGCTGGTGCATTCGAGACATGGAGAATAGACAAGGATGTGAAGACTGTTGATGCAGCTAACTATTATCCACATGAGGGCTCTGTTGTCTATATTATGGAAGATAAGACTCTCAGCATAGGCACAGACAACTTTAAGCCAGCTTATCTCCTCGTGAAGAAGGGAGCGAGCCTTTACGGAAATGGCAACGAAGTGAATGTTGGATATGTTGCTGTCGAAAGAGACATCAAGGCAGGAGGCTCGCTTGTCAGCATGCCATTCAGCATGAACTACAATAGCGACGTTACTGCTCCAAGCGTTGCAAGTGGCATTCTCACTCTTGCTAAGGCTAATGCTAAGGCTTACTCTTATAATGGTGACAGCCGCTCAGATTGGCAGTATAAGTTTGCTGCAGGAAATTCTGCATGCTGGACAGCGCTCAGCAAGGCAGCAGAGGCAAACAATGGTGTGCTTTATGTTCCTACAACTGCTGGTCTCTACCGATTCACTTCAAAGGCGGCTAAGTCTGGTGAATTTGTTTACACGGAGGAAGAGGACGAGGAGTACAAGACCGTAGAGCTCGTTCAACATAATGACTCTGAGTATGAATCAAAGCAAGGAAACGGAGCTGACTTCACAAGCAAGGAGAACATGGGATGGAACTGCATCGGTATGCCTTACCTTGTAAGTGACTACAGTACTGCTGGCAGCAACTATGGCTCAGGTGAATATAACATGAATGTACCTCACACTCTCTGGCTCTACTATGATGGCAAGTACACAGACGGTACTGCGGCTGATGGTGGCGCAGGATACTATTCTGTTCCTTCTTGGGACGCTACACAATGGCATCTTGCAGCAGGCGAGAGCGCAACAGTCTGGGTAGGTGAGGGAATCTTCACTCAGACAGCGACACTCAAGGACAAGGAGACTCTCACATTCTACCGTCCAATGCAGGCAACATCTTCTTCTGCAAAAGCACGCAACGCACGCTATTACTATGATGGCGATGAAGAGGAAGAGAGAGAGATGCTTGAGGACATTGCTTCTGACATCAAGGTTTATGTTGTGAATAATACAATTCGCATCAAGAACCTTTCTGGAGGCGAGACAGTCAAGATCTTTACAGCAGGCGGTCAGATGGAAGTGAGCGACACAGCAGAAGCTTCTGAGTTTGTTGCTCCTGTTCGTGCAGGTGTTCATGTAGTAAAGGTTAACAATAGAACATACAAGGTTCTTGCAAGATAAGCAGAGCCAATAATATTAGCGAAAAGGGAATGGTCGATGCCATTCCCTTTTTGTGTTTTTTCCACTTTTGTGTGTTCTTATTGCTTGAGTTTATACGAAACAATGCTCATAAACATCAAAACTGATATTGTTTTGTAAAGAAAATGAATTCTTTTTTGTTAATTGGATAAAAATACACTAACTTTGAAATCGAATTTAACTAACAGTACTGACAAGCTTTTATTACACTTACTAATTTATGCTAACTAATAACTTCTTTGCCGTTGACTTGGGAGCTACAAGTGGGCGTACCATTTTAGGCTCAATTATTGATGGTAAACTTGAACAGCGAGAATTAACTCGTTTCCCAAATGCTATTATTGAAACGGGTGGACATTTCTACTGGGACATATACGCACTTTATAGTGAGATAATACGAGGATTGAAGGTCGTTGCTGAAGAGGGAATAGAAATATCCTCTATTGGCATTGACACCTGGGGTGTTGACTTCGTCTTTATAGGAAAGGATGGGGGAGTGCTTCGCAACCCTTATTGCTATCGTGACCCGCATACAGACAATGCGATGGAGGATTACTTCAAACTTGTTCCAAAGGATAAAGTGTATGAGAAAACTGGCATTCAGTTCATGCAGTTTAATTCTCTATTCCAGTTGTCCACTCTTAGAAAGAATAATGACTCAGCTCTCGCTGCTGCCGACAAAATACTCTTTGTGCCAGATGCACTTATGTATATGCTCACAGGGGAGGCTGTGTGCGAATACACGATACTTTCCACTTCGCAATTCCTTAACCCGCGCACAAAGAAGATTGATGAGGAACTTATTGGTGTGATAGGTTTGGATGAAAGCCATTTTGGCAGATATGTGAATCCAAGTGATATGGTTGGAACCATAACGCCAGAGGTACAGAAGATGACAGGACTTGGACCTGTGCCTGTAGTAGCTGTTGCTGGTCATGATACTGGCGCAGCTGTTGCTGCTGTTCCTGCCCAGAACGAAAATTTCGCATATCTTAGTTGCGGAACATGGTCATTGCTTGGTATTGAGACAAGAGACGCTATCATCTCTGAAAAGAGTTTTGAATATAACTTCACAAATGAGGGAGGCATAGAAGGGACAACACGATTCTTAAAAAATATCTGTGGAATGTGGCTTCTCGAACGATGCCGTCTCGAATGGACGGATGCTCCTGAAGATGTGGGACAGCTCTGCAAGGACAGCATGGAGGCTCCAGCTTTCAGAAGTTTCATCTTCCCTGATGCGCCAGAATTTGCCAATCCTTCAAACATGGTGGAGGCTATTCAGGCATATTGCAAGAAGACTGGTCAGCCTGTGCCACAGACATACCGTGAGATTGCCAGATGCATATTTGAGAGTCTTGCTATGCGATATAGGCAGGTGCTGGATTATCTGAAGGATATGGCGCCGTTCCCAATTGAAAAACTTCATGTAATAGGTGGAGGTTCACGCAACGCATTCCTTATGCAGTTTGCTGCCAACAGCATCAATTTACCAGTAGTGACAGGTCCTGTCGAGGGAACTGCTATCGGCAATATAATGCTTCAGGCTAAAGCAGCAGGAGTAGTGAATGATATGTTCGAGATGCGCAAGATTATTGCTGATTCAATAGAACTGAAGTCATATATGCCACAAGATTCTCAAGTTTGGGATGAGGCGTATAAGAAGTATTTGGAGATTGTGAATAAATAATCAACTAAGCTAAATAACTACTAAAACAATGAAAGAAGAACTTGTAAACAAAGCATACGAGGTT
>JAKSLL010000079.1 GCA_024401215.1 Bacteroidaceae bacterium | reverse complement strand
GTCCGTTGAGTCATGCTACGGCAAGTAGCAATTCTCTACATTCCTAATTCATTCAGTAATGACAAGCTCTCTTGCTAACAATTCTCTTATTTCTCTAAATTGGCTACGCCGAGCTGACGGTTCTTGATAAGAAATAAAATAATCGCCTTATAGAGATTTTAAAAGGTCAAGTGGACAGTATGGGTGAATCTTGCTCTTACCGTTTTGACGGCTATTGCTTCTGCGCTTGGCATAACAAGCTGTGTAGGATGGATTTAACCCAAAAATGTCTAAACAAAGGAAAGTGTCTAAATTAGTTTTTAGACACTTTTTATTTTGTATATTCCGCATTATCAATAGGTTAGAACGAAATGTCTAAATGTCTAATGTCTAAAACGATTTTTAGGCATTTGAGTTTCCCCATCCCATAGATGCGTAGTACACATGCTCCAAGACCAATTACCTTTGCGTAAATTGAAAGTTATCATCGAGAGTGAATGCTGTATGGCAATCCAAACAAGCAAACCAATCCGTAATCATCGGTTCTGGCATCTGTGAATGGCCAAACACTTGAAAGTATCCAGGAAGATGCTCTGGCATGATATTGATAAACTCGTCTATATCTGCCCAGACACATGAACCAGTGGCTAAGCGACCTCCTCTATACATAGACACATCACCCAATGGACCATATATATTTCCATCATGAAACATCCTATTTACATGTTTGACTTCTTCACCATGCTTAATCTTACCGAATATCATTTCATTCTTTTTCAGCCAGTCAGGAAGTATTCCTGCATGAGAGAATAAAACACGCCTATTCCCTACCCTCTCCTCATGGAGGATATCAAACAAACTTATATTTTCCTTTATCAGAGATTTTATCTCATCATGATTCTCATAATCATGACGGCACCTCGGCAGGCGGTTGCTAATGTAACTAAGGTCATGATTACCTAATAGCAGAACAACATTGTCTGAATAGCTTTTCTTAAATGCTATGACCTCCCGAAGAGATTGCAAGCCCTCCCAGATATCAACCCCCTCATAGGTATAAGGATCAGTATAATCACCAAGAAAAATAATTTTCTCCGTTTCACGACCTTCTACAGCATCTTTCCAAAAAGTCCTGCCGTGTATATCAGGGATAATAAGCATGACGTTTAATCATTTTCTTCGTTAAAGCTTGGATAACCGACATCAAAACGTCGCTTGACATCAAAATATATTCGTTCAACACCATAAATATTAGGTTCAAACTCCAAACAGTCTATACCATCTTTAACACTTTGTCGAAACATACTTAACACATAAAAAGGAAACACTCTGTGCAGGTATTCATATTCCTGATCAACATCAATAACACAAAGAGCGGTTTCAGGAGACTCACCATCACCAGTGCTGTCGATAGCTTCCAATATCAGTCTTTCTTGTACAGTAGATACATCATACATGTCTATTGTATCATTCTCTAATGCATCCATCATCTCCTTTTTGATATCATCAAGAGACATATTATTAATTCTTTCAAGTTCATCATCCAAATCATCTCCACATTCATCACTCCAATAATCCATGCTCAACTCATCAGGAAATATGCACCGAGCGTATTGTTCTGTAAAAGTGTAGCCATAGATGTATGCTCTCATGGCTTCGATATCAATGTCTTTAGGAGATGTATGAAGTTTCTCCTTTATGTTCTCATCATACTTATCTTTGTACTCAGAGTAGTCTATTTTTCTAAATTCTTTCATTGCTAAAATATCATTAATTATGTAATGGTGAAAAAAATATCATCCCAAAGTTTCACACTCAATCAACATCAACAGATTTGATTGACTTATGGAATCCATGCATCAAATATTTAAATTCAACTTTCGCAAGCATGCAACTTGCTCGTTTTTAGGAGTTAAAGAGGAGTTATCGCTTAGCTCGGAGTTAAAGAGACGTTTGCCATGTCAGACATTTGTCACTTTAACTACCCTTTAACTTCTCTTTAACTACCCTTTAACCACACAACGAGTGGAGCGAAACTTGTATATTTAAATTATGAGCTCCTACTTATTCTATGTATTTTATGAATTTCTGTATGAAATCAATCTGTTCTTCTGTATCAGGAATAGTTCGGCTATTGCTCTTAGGACATTGTTCCCATAACGTATCCAATGCTTTCATTGTATCATAGAAACTCAGATGTCTCTTCCATGCAATCCAACAAGCAACAACCATTCCTGTCCTTCCTACACCTCCCCAGCAATGCAGATAGATTTTTGCATTAGCGTTATGCATTGTCTGCTCTATCATTTTTAACAAATCTAACATAGATTGACAAGAGGAAGGTACTCCCGTGTCATGAATTGGATAACGGCAATATTTAACAAAAGAACCTGAAGGAAGGTATTCTGTATATGGAATAAGCTCGCCTTCTTCTGTAAGGTCAATAAAGTGCGTAATGCCAAAGTTTAGGGCAACTTGCAGTTTTTCCTTGCCTTTCTCTTCATCAAGGTGGAATGGATATTCACACCCCCAGATTCGTTCATCATAAACCTGAAAGCAATTTGTGGTAGGAGTGCTTTGTGAAACCCTTCTACCTTTCACAGATTCTTCAAAATCATCAAGTACGCTAAGAAGTTTCTCGTCAAGCTTCTCACGGACGATTCTTTTTATGTAATCTGGCACTCCATAAAATGCGCCAGCTATAGCACCGCATATCGCAGCAGCAGTATCTGTATCTTTGTTGACAAGCATTACCATTCGCAAGGCACTTTCGTAATCTTCACTTTCTAGGAAGCAGATAATAGCTTCTGGAACTGTGTCCTGACATGCAGCATGAAAATTATATTTATCATTGTACAAATCCTCATACGAGCGACTCATGTCGTAGAAATTCTCATGCACATACTTGCGAATTTCTTCCTTTGAGGCCCCCATTCGAGCCATAAAGATTGCAGACGCTGTAGCCACGGCTCCCTTTATTCCTTCAGGATGGTTGTGTGTGCATACTGCTGACATTCGTGCAATATTTTGGACCTCATCAATAGTGTCGCCAGCCCATGCACAAGCAGAAACTCGCATTGCACTTCCGTTACCATAACTATTATACGCAGGGGTTCCTTTACCCGCTGCAAGCCATATTACAAACCTCGAACCATATCCTCCCATAGGATTTGGATAAAGTGTCGCATAAGTTCGTATTGCTTCTGCCATAGGCACACCATTGTTAAGTGCGTCTGCTACGGCTAAAGTGAGTATTGTGTCATCTGTGAACTCACTATTTTTAGGGAAAAGCTCCTGTTCGTCCCCCTTAAGACCGAAAAATTCGTAAGTTGAACCTGCAATATCTCCAGCAATTGCTCCGTATAACATAAAAAAATAAGGATTATAATATTAGTAAATGTTAATTCTATTGACTTATGATAGATCTGTTATGTTTTGATGCTTTTTACTTTTACATTTTCATATCACTATTGTTTTAACTGAGTGCAAAGTTAGATATTATCCATATCAAAAACGTGTGGATTATACGTATAAATAAATCAACTTTCGCAAAGTTTGTTATCAATCATACTTTTATTGATTTTTCAAATCCTTTAATTTTAAAATTAAATGTGATATTTATCTAAAAATAATTAGAATAAATATCACATAATTTTCAATTATAATAATTTGCATCTAACTTTTTTAGCAATTTCCATAATTGCTCTTTTTCCGTTGATACTATACTTATTAAATGTTTCAAGATGTAAATCTCTAATTATATTTTCACCCATTCTTTCTTGCTTTCTCATTTGGAAAGTCTTTGGTTCATCATCTTCATAATTGTTATCATAATTATTTGGGTCATCTTTTTCAATTTTACGTCCATTAGTAAATGAAAAACCTTTATTACCAATTCTGCTCATAAACATAGACTGAACGTTTTTTATGAATTTACCACTAGGTATTTCTTCACCAAATCCAGGGAAATCTGCCGCATTAGTACCAATAAGGAAACCTTCAGTAGTATCCTTTGGGGAATATATAAAAGAATCTTGGTTATAGTATTCTGAAAGTGATGCTATATTTTCTTTGAAATTTTCATCATTATTAAGATTAACAACAAAAAATGATTCTTCTTGTCCTTCTGGTAATCTAGATTCTTTATAAGAGCCTCTTACATTTGTAACACCATAACCTTTACTTAATAATTTAGCCTTTAATTCTCTATTATAGAATTTCTTTTCTTCAGTACTAAATTCATCATTATGATTCATATATTCACCTTCTATTTTTTCACCTCTTTTAGAAGGATTATGTGAAATGTGTTTAGGTTTAAAAGTATTTTCGGTTTCATCTTTCAAATTACCTCTCCAAGCAGTTAAAATGGCACAATCGTAATTATTTACATATTCTTCAATTTTATTTAATGTTGATTCTTTTATCAAATATTTTTTTATACTTTTGTGTATTGATTCTTTAATTAAATTATCTAATGTCTTATCCATTTTTTTCTATTTTTTTTTATAATAAAAATCAAATTGCATTAATTAAACGTCATCATATAATGCAGCAGCTTTACGGAGTTTATCTCTCATATAAGTGACTGCCTTTTGAGGAGAAATAATCTTGATTCCTGGGCCATAGGTCATGAACACCGAATACATTTCGATGTTGATGACTACATCAATCTGAAATATACAGCTACCATCTTCCGAGTTTCGTTCCACCAACTTCTGTGAAGAATGAATAGGTTTGGTAAGAATATACTGACTCAGCTCTCTGCTTACCCAAAACTTTACGGGTTGAGGTTTATCATGGAGGTTCTTGCTTACACCTATTACATCATCAAAGAAATGCTCAGAATCGAAATCAGGATTTTCCTGGAATGGTTCATCGCATGGCTCTATGCTTGCAATTCTATCGAGAGGCAAATCACAAAGCTTCATATCCGTTGATTGACATCCGAAGAGGAACCAACGATTTCGGAATTCCTTAAGAAGATAAGGATATAAGATGTACTCCCTTGGATTTTGAGCAGAGAACGACTGATACATAATGCGCAATGTCTGCTTATGCGCTATATAATTATAAAGTGGATTAAGCAGCTGCAGACCCTTCAAATGTGGCATACTATCAAAGTGGATGATAGATTTACGGTTGTTCTTTGTAATAGCCAGCTTATCTTGAAGTCTGTTAATCACATCACTAATTTCCGTGAACTGTTCGAAATCCTCCAACTGGCGAAGCATATTTACTGCCTCCTGCATTACCTCATAGTCATTCTGAGAAATCTGCATGTCTGCTATGCTATATTCAGGATCAGCATAACGATAATACTTACGCTCATAAACCTCAATAGGGGCATTATAACCGAGTTTATCAGAGCGCATCATTTGGATGTCACTTTGAACACTACGCACAGACACACCTTTCTTGATGCCTTCCAATTCATCGAGAGCATCACTACAAGCATCAACCAAATCTTGAAGTGTCCAACGACGATAACGGTTGCGAAGACAATTATCAATGGTCTTATAACGAATAAGTGCGTTTTTATTTACTGGCATAATCTAAGGTTTTTATGGTTCACGATGCAAATATAGTAATTTCCCACGCAATCTATTTGCGTAGTTCTCAAGAAAAATATTTTTTTTTGATTTTTTCTTTTTTATTTCTCAGTTACGCAGAAAGAATACGTAGCGCATATATAACTTTGCACTTGCAATTATACAAGGATAAGAAGGTAATGTTTCGGTAGCCTCCTAAATCGCGGCATTCAGTCACGCTTACGAAAGTTGAATAAAACTAATTTTGATCACCTAATTATTTAAATTAAAAATTAAAATATACGTATATTAGGATTTGACGCATAAAATAAAAATTGCAATTTTGCAGTCAGATTGATTTACTAAGGAGAGAATTGCAATATAAGCCAACTGCCGTAGTGAAGACTTACTTCGAGTATTTCCAGTTACCATTTAACAGTCTTTATACATGTTGCGTTGGCTAAAACATACCAGTTGCCGTAGTGACGGAATACTTCGCGATCCAAGGCAGCCTTATCCTGACAAGGACTGATGAACGGAAGTTTAACACTTCCCGAATTCAGAAAGGCATAAAAAGAGCCGTTACGCCTGTTGCGCTGGTTTTCATAAACTTTTAAAACAAACATTATGTCAAAGTTTAACACTATCGTCAAGGAAAAGTCTCAAATACTCAATCATGAAGGATCAGAAGCATTTCTGCTCACTCCGGAGATTGAGTTGTATTCCGTCGTTGTTACATCTTCACTCTCAGACAAATTCTATGAGACAGCTGAGAAGCAAATAAACCGTATGTCTGTACTAATCAAAAAGTGTGACCATAAGTTTGTTGCACAGCTTGCGGTGTATGCACGTACGGAGATGAATCTGCGAAGCATCCCGCTATTCCTTATTGTTGAACTTGCAAAGGTGCATAGTGGCGACAATCTTGTGAGTCGTACAATTGAAAAGGTTGTGCTACGTGCTGACGAGATTATGGAACTTCTCATCTGCTATCAATGGCGCAACAGGAGTGAAGGCATTAAGAAGCTTGCACGTCTGTCGCATCAGGTACAAGTGGGTCTTCAGCACGCCTTCAACCGCTTCGATGAATATCAGTTCGCAAAATACAATCGAAGCAATCTCGAAGTAAAGCTTCGTGATGCTCTCTTTCTTGTACACCCAAAAGCAAAAGATGAGGCTCAGCAAGAGTTATTCAATAAGATTGCTAACAAGACACTTGAGACACCTTATACTTGGGAAACAGAGATGTCGGCTCTTGGCAAGAAAAAGTACGAGGATGCAGACGCAAAGAAGTATGCATTCGCAGAGAAATGGACAGAACTTGTTAGCAGCGGCAAGTTAGGTTATATGGCTCTTCTGCGTAACCTCCGCAACATCCTTGAAGCGGATGTTGACATAAGTATTGTAAAGGACGTTGCGAAACGTATTGGCAATGCTCAAGAAGTTCAGAAATCAAAGCAATTCCCATTCCGCTTTCTCTCTGCTTACCGTGAGCTGAAGAATATAAGCAATGGCAAGGTCTCAGCAATCATTGATTCGTTGGAGGAAGCAATACAGGCTTCCGCCATGAACATCAACGGATTCTCAAACGACACCCGTGTTCTGCTTGCTTGTGACGTTTCTGGTTCAATGTACACATCAATAAGTCCGAAAAGCTCTGTGAAGAACTATGACATAGGACTTGTACTTGCAATGTTACTGAGAAACCGTTGTGAGAATGTTGTAACAGGCATATTCGGTGATACTTGGAAAGTCGTCAATATGCCTTCGAAAGGCATTCTTAGCAATGTTGAACAGATGTATATGCGTGAAGGTGAAGTTGGTTATTCAACCAATGGCTACAAGGTAATAGAATATCTTCGTTCCAATAACATCGTAATGGACAAGGTGATGATGTTCACCGATTGTCAGATGTGGAACAGTAATGGCAGCGGTCAGACGATTCAAGGAGAGTGGAAGAAATACAAGGAGATAGTTCCTGATGCTAAGCTTTATCTCTTCGACTTAAACGGCTATGGCCTATCACCTTTAAAGATGGTTGATGGTGATGTTGCTCTGATTGCCGGATGGAGCGACCGTGTCTTTGACATGCTTGAAGCTATCAAGCAAGGAAGCACCATTCTTGACAAGATTAAGGAAATTGACTTATAATTAAAGAGTATGCTGCCGTCGTAAGGACTATTTTTATTTATACGTATATTGCATTGTAATTTCAAGAAATCAAAGCATAACTTTGCAAAAAAAAAAGCGGTTATACAAAATAGGGGTGCAACTATTCCGTCGATAAACCTGAATTATGGGCAGGTAAACTACTTCTCCAAAAATCCCTATTGTTAAAGTGTGCGGAAGGCCATAAACTACTGCATATAAAATCGCTTATTGATATGAGTAAAAACATTTACAATTATGAAGAATGGCTGAGTGGCCATGCAAATCGAAAGAGCATGATGGAAAAGCTTGAAAGAAGCCTCATTCCATACGAGCTTTTTACTGCCATCGAACCGGTTAATGACAAAAAATCACACGAAGGGTCTGTATGCATCAATGACAATACCTATCATTATTTCATTACATATGATTATCAATGCATAGGGCATGATGTCTATGATGCAGTCATTAACATTAGCAGTTTGAACAATAAATGGCAAAACATGCTTATGGGGTATAACAAATTCAAAATTGTTATGAACCATAATAATATCAAGACCATCTATAGTGACCATGAAGATTATTTTCAACGTGTTATTGAGATGTTCGAGAATGATGATATTGCCAATTTGTACCAAAACCGCTCTGCTTACATCAACAACCTGCTTGCCAGATACATCCTATTGAGGCTAATAGAAGAACATCGACCTGACTTAAAACTGCTTCGCACAGTAAAATCGGAGGAAGGAAACGTATTCGTTATGGCAAAAAGTGATGATGAAAAAGAAATGCTCATGTACGCATTTAGCAAACGTGAAGCAATGGAAATGGCACGTCAATATGACGGGATTTGCAAGGAACTCAACATTGTATATTTCTTTAATCAAGATTTTGAACGAGATGGCAACACATTAGGATTCAATAGCGGTTGTACGAGAGTAATGTCTGCTCGCACCTTCTATATGGAAATGACCACAGACACACTTGAACGTAGGAAGTTGGAGCATCAAATGCTCACCTTGGTCAGCCTTTTGTACAACGAGCATATAGAATGGCACTTCAACAGAATTGAACGTGTTATCAGCAATCCTCCTCTCTATGGCAAACGCCAGAAAGAGCAGAAGAAGAAATTAAAAGAGAAAAAGGCAAAAGAGAAAAAGGCTTCAGGAAAGCCTTGGTGGGAGAAAATATACAGGACGCTGCTTGAAGATGCTCTAAACGTACTAAATGATAAACCCAAAACGCATTCCGACATATTTCATTACCTCTGTGCAGCAAATATGGTTAATGCCTATGTCAACCAATGCAATCAGCAAGGTAAGTTCAGCGAACGTCAGGTTCAGAGGATGTTTCAAGCAAAGGGTCAGATATTCAATTGTATTATAGGACTATTGGAGGAAAAGAATCCTAACGTGAAAATCAGTATATCCTCATTGCCAGCAGTTCTTGTTAATATGACTGTAGAAAAGCGACCTTTCCAAATAAGTTTCCGCGGTATGAACAATCATGTACTTGAAAAACTATATGATGCAGGCATTTCTGGCGGAGGCAGATTCGAGGGGTATTACCTTCAGCCTATTGCAACTGCATTATATCAGTATTCATACATGCTTAGATGGAGAGGTTTAACATTTAATAAGTAAAACAACAAAGAATATGAAATGGATATTTGAAGATGGATTGTATTATCCAGTAACAAGTGAAACTTCACTTCATGCGACACCTGGTATGGGTGTGTTCAATATTGAATCAAAGAAAGCAGATTCATCTATTTTAGGTTTGAAAAAGATTGCAGATAAATTTGAATTCAATTTCAAAATCTATGATCTTGGCTGTGATGATATTTTCAATCTTGTCGAAAGTAGATGGAATAATCCTATATTAAAAAAGAATGGAGGTAATCTTGGCGTAATCTTCAATGGTTTGAAAGGTACAGGTAAAACAATTGCTGCCAAATTGTTAAGTAACAAGATGAACTTGCCTGTTCTTCTAATTTCTGAGGCTGCAATGGGGTTAGTGGACTTTATTAACTCCATTGAGTTTGAATGTGTCGTTATCATTGATGAAGCCGAAAAAACTTTTGAAGAGGAAGATGACATGCTTCTCAAATTAATAGAAAGCGTATATAACAAGCAGCGTAAATTATTCATTCTGACGACAAATAAATTAGATATAAACGATAACCTATTAGGAAGACCTGGTCGCATCAGATATATAAAGCAATTCGAAAATCTCACGGAAAAGGCGATAAATGAATATCTAGATGATAATCTTATCGATCAAAGTAGAAGAGATGAAGTACTGAGAATAGTTGATGTTCTTGCAATCTCTACAATCGACATACTACGTTCAATCGTTGACGAAGTTAACATGGGCGGTGATATTTCTGAAAATTGCCTGATGAATATCCCAAAATCGAATATAGAATTCGAAGTATTGAAGATTAGTTGTTCGAAATCACAAATTGATGAAGTCAAGGATTTTGTAAAATCGCAAATTCCTGAAGACATGACTGCTGCAGATTGGCTAAATCAATCCGATGGTAATGACAGGCGCAATTTCAGTAAACTAAGAGACAGGTATTACATAAATACAGAAATACTGCAAGCTCCATCTCTAACGCTATACGACGGATTAACATTAGTAGGTGGCTCTGTTGTTATGGAATCACCTGATAGTGTTGGATTCTTCATGCTAAAGAACAAGTACAATGATGAAGTCAACTTATACCTTCTACTTCACACTTATGATCACAGGTCTTTGTATAAGGGGAAACTAATAAAATAGGACTTAGAACTGAAACAAAGAAATCTGTTGCAATACCTTAGAGAGTTATAGGCATTTGGTCTAAAGTATATGTTTACGAAGGAAGGAGAAGAATCATGATGGAATAGACCATCCCTTTCTTCGAGTGGATTTCTTTTTACCTCATGGGAAGGGCACCAGTGAAGCTGAGCTCCTAATCAGTCAGGGACGAGGCAATTGCATCCCTTGAGGTTTTCTTTTTATATTAGAATCTATATCATAGAACAAGTTATATAATAATGAAAAATGATGCAATATATGGAGCGATAGCTGGAGATGTTATCGGTTCTTCTTATGAATTTAAAGGAGCAAGAATTGAACCTATAGAATTTTTCAAATACGGCTGCAGGTTTACGGATGATACAGTCCTTACATTGGCTGTTGCGGATTGGCTTACCGAACAAAATAGCGATGTACAAGAGAAATTGCTAACTTGGGCTCAAAGGTATCCACGTATTGGTTTTGGTCCTTCATTCGCACATTGGATTGTAAGTGAGAAACATAACCCATACAACAGCTGTGGCAATGGAAGTGCTATGAGAGCCAGTGCAATAGGTTGTTATGCGACAAATGAAAGTGAAGTTTTAGAACTATCAAAAATCAGCGCCTTACCCACACATAATCATCCTGAAGGAGTGAAGGGAGCCCAAGCTGTTGCATTAGCCATTTTCCTTGCTCGAGAAGGGGTAACAAAGGAAGAAATACGCACTAAGATTGCAACAAAATTCAATTACAACCTTAATAGAACATTTGAAGATTTATATAGTGAAAAGTATGAATTCCATGTTCTTTGCCAGAATACTGTTCCCGAGGCTCTTATATGTTTCCTTGACAGCAATGGCTATGAGGATTGCATAATAAAAGCTATGCTTACAAACAAAGACACCGACACGGCGGCATGTATTGCTGGTTCTATCGCAGCAGCATACTACGGAATACCAGAAAAGATTAAGAATCAACTAAATGACTATCTTCCACAAAGATTCAAAGATGTCATTGAAAGGATTCGTTAATTCAACTCTTCTATAACGATTTTCTTTTATGCCTCAGCATCATTACCGGTGTTGAGGCATTTTTACGTTAAGAGGCAAGACTCACGCAGCAACAAAAATCATGCCCATGCGTCAGCTGAAATGTCATGATACAATCAGAATTGACACAATGTGATACAATCAGAATAGACACAATAATGTCTGATCTGTCATAGAACTTGCAGAGACACTTTGCTTGTCAATGAGCGGTAAATGTTTAGACAATAAAAAATAAGGATGGAAAGGTTCTCAGATTGTATTATGTATTCAACTTTCGCTTTTTAGGAGTTAAAGAGGAGTTAAAGAGGAGTTATCGCTTCGCTCGGAGTTAAAGAGACGTTTGCCATGTCAGACATTTGTCACTTTAACTACCCTTTAACTTCTCTTTAACTACCCTTTAACTACACAACAAGTGGAACGAAACTTGTATTATGTACAAATTACAACGTTGTTTTTATAAAAAAACATAAGATTTCAGCAAATTTGATTCACAATACGAAATTATTTGTAACTTTGTGAAGGAATTTCAATTCCTACTTTCGAGAATAATAAATAGACATAAAAACAAAACTAAATACATCAATTATGACAAAGCAAGACATCAGCGTTCTTGGCAAAGAGAACGCATTTAAGCTTATAGGTAATGAGTGGATGCTCGTTACAGCTGGAACAGAAGATAAATTCAACACAATGACGGCATCATGGGGTGGCGTGGGAATCCTATGGAATAAGCCTGTGGCATTCCTTTTCATCCGTCCAGAGCGTTACACTCACGGTTTCCTGGAGGAGAACGAACGTGTGACTCTCTCTTTCTACGGTGAGGAATACCGCAAGGTATTGCAGATTTGTGGCACAAAGTCAGGACGTGATACAGACAAGGTGAAGGAATGCGGTATCACTCCGCTGAAGCTGGAGTCGGGTGCGATGACATTCGCTGAATCACGAATGACACTCGACTGCCGCAAGCTTTTCAAGACAGAAATGACGGAGGCGAACTTCATCGACCGAGATATTCTCGACAAGCAGTATGGCGCACATGGAGGTATGCATACTGTATATGTAGTTGAGATTGAAGGTGTATATACTAAGTAATCAATTGTAATTGAACAAGTTTTCAAACTGACAAACAGCAGTAATACAATTTTTAACGACGATTCGACTACAATGATAAAGAAACTTTTTGTATGTGCATTCGCCGCACTTTCAATATTGTCCTGCCAAATCCAGGATAAACAGATGGAATCCGCTGTGGACAAAGCTACTACAATGGATGAGGTTATTATGTCACGCCGTAGCGTTCGCAAGTGGCAAGACAAAACAATCAGTCGTGACACACTTGACATCATCATGAAGCATGGTATCAACGCACCTAACGGCAAAGGCATTCAGGCGTATGAAGTGCGCGTGATTGACAAACCAGAACTTCTGAAGGAAATGTCGGATGCTGTTGTAAAGGACATGCCTGATGTTGGCAAGCGTGAAGGTTTCAAGAATATCTTTGTTGATGCGCCATGCGTTGTTTTCATCGCTGCTTACGACGATTATGACCTCTCGCAGGTTGATTGCGGATTGCTTGGCGAGAACATCATCCTCTCTGCATGGTCGATGGGAATAGGCTCATGCTGTCTGGGCAGTTCTGCAAGAATGCTCAACACATCAGATTCTGCAGCTCCTTATATGCAGAAGCTCGACTTCTCAGAAGGTTACAAGCTGCTTTATTGTATAGCACTCGGCTATCCAGACGAAACGCCAGATGCAAAGCCACGCAAAGAGGAAAAAGTGAGATATATAGAATAAGCTGTTGGATATCAACATTCTATTCCTTATAAAGCATTATGGCAATGTACACCATCTTCGAAGCACCTCTTCAGATGCTTGCCGACTCCCCTACTCACTACATGCAGAATCAGGAATGTACCACTTTCATTGCTGCCGTGCCTACCACTTTCGACGAAACCATTCCTCTTGCAGGAGAGATGGGCGAATACGTGGCAATTGCTCGTCGCAAAGGCAATACATGGTATGTTGCAGCCATGAACAACTGGACAGCTTGCGACCTCACCATCGACCTCTCTCTGTTCCTCAAAGGCGAGATGAACATGGATTGCTTTGCCGATGGCATGAATGCCCAGCGTGAGGCAACCGACTACAAGCACGTGAGCCGCAAGGTTTCTCCAACAGAGAAGCTCAACATCCATCTGGCTCCTGGTGGCGGATGGACAGCACGATTCTTTTAGTATTATCCATTTCTGTTATTCATCCTTCATGGCTATGCAAGACAAGAAAAAGGGGCGTGGCAAATACTGAAAGAACAAGAAAGCACATAACAGGAAAATAAACTATCACACAAGAAATCACCTACTTATCAATAAACGAAAAATGAAAAAGACCGTATTTATAACAGGTGCCAACAAAGGCATAGGCTATGGCATAGCAAAGCATCTCGGACTTTCGGGATGGAGTATCATACTTGGCGCACGTAACGAAGAGCGTGCAGAGAAGGCAATGAAAGAACTGAAGAACTTCGGTATCGACGTTGCTGGTTGGGTAAACGTGGAACTTGCTGACCTTGACAGCATCGAAAAAGCAGCAGCTACCATTACTGCTGAATATCCAGCACTCACCATGCTTATCAACAATGCAGGTATTCCTGGCGATATGAGTCAGGCAAGTTACGCTACTGACATGAAGCATATCAAGGAAACCGTTGATGTAAATTTCATCGGCACCTTTGCATTGACCAAGGCACTCTTTCCGCTGATTCAGAAGAATGAAGGACGTATCGTCAACATTACTGTTCCATCTGAGGCAAATCCTTATTGGCATCCACTAGCATACGTAGCAAGCAAAGCTGCACAAAACGCTATGATGGGCATTATGGCTCTGGAGTTCAATCAGAATAATATCCCAGTAGAGATTTTCAGCGTACATCCAGGACCTACAACCACCGACCTCAACGGCAATATGGCTTTACCTGGTTTCCACGATACAGATACAGTAGGTCAGAAGATGGCAGAACTCATCAATGACGGAAACAACCATAATGGTGAGTTCATCGAACTATACCCTATTGTAAAAGAGGATTAACCTTAGTAATAAAATAATGGCTTATGAAAAAAATTCTATACTTAGCTGTAGCATCATTTCTGATAATGTCATGCACACAGACTATAAAGGAACCTGCTGAGACATCAGAACCAACTACAATCACATGGATTGAAGACAAACCAGGGCCTACACTTCAGGAACATAAGATATTCCCTACTGTGCCAGATTCACTATGGGAAGCCCTCGGATTGCAAGAAGGAGTTCCTTCAAGTATGAGTTGTTTCCTTCTTCGCACAGAAGGCAAGACCATCCTTCTCGACGCAGGACTTGGAGCACCATTCAGCCAACTCATTCCAAAGCTCAATGAGGAAGGCGTAAATCCTGACAGCCTTAAGCTTATCTACATCACCCACATGCATCCAGACCATATCGGTGGTTTGCTGAAGGATGGAGCAAAGGTGTTCACTAATGCTGAGATATGGATTAACCGTGTTGAGGCAGAAGCATGGAAAGCCATGGATGACGACAATGCTGCGTTGCCTAAAGCTGTTTTGGAAGCATACAAAGACAACATCAAACTCTTTGAAGCAGGTGATACACTCGCAGGTGGAGTGAGCACTATTGATGCTTATGGCCATACACCAGGACACACCGTATTCCAGAAGGACAGCATACTCGTAATTGCAGACCTTATGCATGGAGCAGCCCTTCAGATGAAGCATCCAGAATATTGCCCATTCTTCGATATGAATCCAGAAGAAGCTACTGCATCAAGAAAACGCATCCTTGAATATGCAAAGAAGAACAACCTCACTATGTACGGAATGCACATACCTGAAGGAGTGATAAATAATGAGTAATACAAGTTTCGCTAGCTCCACAAAACGAGCAAGTTAAAGCGAAAGTTGAATGAGTAACTACTACCTCACACTCGTTGATTATCACTTCAAGAAATTCTTCCGCTAACACATGAAAAGGATTTGCGTAAAATGAATTACGGAAAAGAACAACTGGATAAATGTATGCGTGGCGAACTCTATGACTGCCATGCGCCAATCTTCATTGAACGAAAAGCCAAGGCGGCAGAATGGTGCGAAAGATACAACACCATCCCATACGCAAGGCGAAGCGAACGCAAGCAGATGCTCAGCGAATTACTTGGAAGTGTTGGCACGAATGTGTCAATAGGAACAGACTTTATCTGTGATTTTGGCGACAACATTCACATAGGCGACAACGTTAGCATCAACCACCGATGCCTCTTTGTTGATAGCAATAAGATAATCATCGGCAACAATGTGCTCATTGCTCCTGGTGTGCAGATTAACACTTCAACACATCCAATCTCGCTCGACGAACGTCTTACACCAAATTGGAATCCCGAGAGTCAGGAATATTTCTGTCGCACTCGAGCATTACCTGTCACGATAGGAAATGGCTGCTGGATAGGTGCAGGAGCCATACTTACAGCAGGTGTTACCATTGGTGATGGTGCAGTAGTGGCTGCGGGCGCTGTGGTGACAAAAGATGTTGCCCCAAAAACTGTTGTTGGTGGCGTACCTGCGAAATTCATAAAAAACATTGAATGATTACTATGCTGCGATTATTCTCCACAATGGTTTTGTTATTGACGGTGGTGTTCGCACTACTGCCACATATTGTATGGCTGGTGATGTGGGCTGCTGCCAAAGTTTTTCGATTCTCTGTGAATTACGCCACATACGGATGGACATCTGTCGGTTTAGTTGCGCTCGTCTGGGCATTGCTGGCATACGGTTTCTTTATCGGCAGATGGAAAGTGCAGACAACAGAATGGACGTATGAGAACACAGACATTCCCGCCTCGTTTGACGGAATGAAGATTGTGCATATCAGCGACTTGCATCTTTCCACATTTGAGGATAATCCCAATAAATTGGAACGATACGTGGAACTCATAAATGCCACAAATCCCGATCTAATCTGCTTTACTGGCGACCTTGTTTCTCTTCAGCTGGATGAACTAACAGCACACATCAATACTCTGCGCAAACTAAAAGCCACCTATGGCGTCTGCTCGGTCTTAGGCAACCACGATTTCTTCCTCTATTCTTCTCAGTATAGCAGCGACAGGGAGAAGGTCATTGCCGTTGATAGCATCGCCAAACTGCAACGCTCTCAACTTGGATGGCATCTGCTGCGCAACGAGTCGTACACAATCACTCGGGGTACAGACACACTTACCATTGTAGGTGTTGACAACAGCAACTGCACCAATCAGGGATTCAAAACCATTCGCCGTGGCGACCTACCAAAAGCATTGCAAGGCACCAGTGGTTTCCGAATCTTGCTCTCGCACGATCCAAGCCATTGGACAGCAGAAGTAATTCCCGACACAGACATTCCTCTGACACTAAGCGGCCACACACATGGCGCACAGATTCGTCTGTTTGGATGGTCACCCGCATCGTGGGTGTTCAAGGAAACATGCGGACGATACGACAACGGAAATCAGACACTTTACATAAACATCGGTCTTGGATGCACCGCTCCAGTACGTTTCGGAGCAAACCCAGAAATAACAGTTATGACGTTGAAAAGAGCAGAAACGAGATAATTAAACCTGCAAGCCATGGTATACGGTCATCGAAGAACTTTTCCGAACATCTGGAGTTTGCATCCGACAGAGTACTCATCGGAGATTGAGGGCATACGCCTCAATGTGGATCAGGTGCGTTCTTCCATTGCCAGGAAACTGGTTATAAACCAGTTCAATAAGTATTGCTTGTATATCGTCGCAAACAATTAAGAGAGAAAAGCATTTGTAGTGTAACTTAATTGCCGATTTGTAGGAATACAAAATTAACACGCTTAAGTCTTAATGAAGGAAATTCTTGACTTTTATCTGCGCCTATCGCAGAACAATAATAAGCCTTGGTTTGACGAACATCGTCCAGAATACGAGGCAACAAAGAAGAAGCTCCATGCCATTGCTGAGGAGTTCATCATGGGTGTTGAGGATTTTGATCCAAGATGCAAAGGTCTTCAGGTGAAGGATTGCACTTACCGCATCAACCGTGACATACGCTTCTCTCAGGACAAACATCCTTACAAGGATTGGCATGGCATTTATGTTTGTCCGAAAGGAAAGAAGTCGGGCATGGCTGGTTACTACATTCACTTTGAGCCAATTAACGACCTCTATTTTGTCTGTGGTGGACTATACAATCCGACCAAAGAGGTGCTTCAGAGTGTCCGTGAGCAGATAATGCTTGAACCTGACGCATTCCACGAAGCTGTACTCTCTTGCGGAGAAGACTACCACCTGAATTGGGATAATGCCTTGAAACGTATGCCTGTAGGTTTCAACGAGGCAGATAAGCATAGCGAGTACTATCGTCTGAAGACATACGAAATGTATAAGCCCTTGACTAAGCGAGATGTACTTGCCAAGGACTTCATAAAGAATGCGCTTTCGTATCTGAAACGGACATACAAGTTCAATGAAATGCTTAACCAGTGTTTCGATTACGCTTACGACCCTGATAAGGAATAGGTTCAATAGACAAAAAAATAGTCATGGGAAATCCGGAATACCCGACTTATATTTCAAATCAACGTAAATAACTACAAAATCAATATGACAAAGCAAGACATCAGCGTACTTGGAAAAGAGAACGCATTTAAGCTTATTGGTGATGAGTGGATGCTCGTTACCGCTGGTACAGAAGACAAGTTCAATACTATGACGGCATCTTGGGGTGGCGTGGGCATCCTTGAAGAAAAGACAACCTATATGATTCATTCAAATACCCATACGAAGAGGGTATAAATTGGGCTTATGACAACTACGAAGAATAACACCCAGAATGTAATGTTATTATAAATACGATGGAAGAAATCAAGAAACTTTATGTCCTTGAATGGTACGGTCCTTATGACTCCATTGAAGGAATATGGTATGATAATGGTACTGAGGAGTGTTCAATCTATCTCATTACAGGAAAAGAAAAATACGAACGAGGAGAAGAGCATATAAAATATGTTGGTATAACAAAACGAGACCCAGCAAAGCGACTTAACGATCGAGATCATCAGGAAAAGCAACAAAAGATTGCATACAAGAAATATTGGGTGGGACGTTTTTCAAGAATCTCTAACAAAAATTCAAGAGCTAATGCAGAACTAATAGAAACTCTTTTCATTCATTTCTTATATATAGAAGGAAGACGACTCATCAATGATAAGAAGTTAAAGAAAATACCAGATTGTCCACTAACAGTCTTGAACAGATGGTATCTAAAAAAACAAGATAGCCATCGTGTCAACAAACCTAGAAGATTGTCCGAACTTCCTGATGTTCTTCTATTTGATGGAATGGAGTATTGGGGAGCAGATAAACTAAAATTTCTCAATTACGAAGAATAACTGGTACAACTATATTAAAATCATATGGAACAGAACAATATAGTACTTTTTCAAAGCCAAGACGGACAGATACGTCTTGAAGTGAAGCAAGCTGGCGAAGCTGTATGGTTAAGACAAGAACAGATAGCAGAGCTGTTCGGCAAGGATGTCTCAGGTGTATCACGACACATCAGTAAAATCTTCAAGGGCGGAGAACTTGAGGAAGAAAGCAATTTGCAAAAAATGCAAATTCCTTTTTCAGAGAAGTCTGTTGATTATTATTTGTTCCACCTTATGTCACAAATGACAAGCTAACATGCTCTTCCCTGCCGAAGAAGCCTATCTCAAAACCATCAAGATGTTGGAGTATAGAGGAAAGTATAAGATAAAAAGAAGGTTACACTCAAACAAAATAACAGATATGAAATCACTTTTGATAAAAGATACAACCGTGTCAGAGCGTGCTCAGATTGTTCGTGAAGCACTTGGAACAGATGGCGATTGCGAAGGCATCGACCTCTCTGACATGTATGACGATTATATTTATGGACTCAAAGAACTCGTGGACATCAACAGAGAGTTCAGCGATAAACATGCTGGAGCTGTGGTAGCTGGTCAACTCTGATGGAACAGCGAGAGCAGAAGCAATGCTCGCATTGATTATGCCGAGTCGTGACAGAAGAAGACCGACAGGTCAACTGACAAAGCCATCTGGATGCGCACTTCATTAAACCGTCGCAACAACGCCCTGAAAGGGCTTCTTGCTCCTAGCCCAATGGCAACGCCT
>JAKSLL010000078.1 GCA_024401215.1 Bacteroidaceae bacterium | reverse complement strand
TTTTCAAGTGTAGGTATTGCTACACGTTCTCTTAATCCTATAGCCATGATTATTTTTTTATCTTTATAAATGGTACAATCATCTCCATAAAATGACTGCCGCCGTGAGTGATTACTGATTTATTTTCTTTTGCAAAGCAACTGTCATTGCGAATAGACATCCAATTGTCATGCATTATCATAGATAGATCAGAATTTTCTTTATAGAATCTTTCCTGTTCATCCCTATTATTATAAATAAGGTGTCTCATTCCGCGACTTCCATCTTTATATAGAAAGACTTTCTCTATCTGTGTCAATGGTCGCCAACCTTGTGATAATACGCTACCATGGTCAGTTGTTAGATAGATGGTATATCCTGAGTTTATAATTGTTCCTACTTGCTCTATGATACGACTACACCAGTTCTCTGTCAAGGAATATAAGTCTTTGTAATCTGTAGATGAATGCATTTTTTCATCCATCTCAACAGTCACGACTGCCAACCGCTTAACGCCTTCATTGATTGTGAACTCATCAGTATCATAGATATACTGTATCTCGAATTGATAGAATCCTTGCTTTTGCCAATATTCCATCCATAGTTTCTTTTCGTTCTCTGGACTCTGCTTATAGTCTTGTAGAGGATCAGAACCTCTGAATATGGCTTGTCTTGACAACATAGTTATACTTGGCAACCAAGCAAGAGTACAGCCGTCTTCAATCGTGAAACGAACTTGCTTTAAAAATTCTTTCAAGATTGTGTATTGCCAATAGGCAAAGCCATCCACAACAAGCAAGGCGATTTTGTCATCTTTCGCATGATTAGCCTCAATATGTGGCAGTATCTTGTTGACACTTTTAGCTCGTTTTAATGGATTACTTTGTAGAGTTGCAAAGTATTCTTTATCAACCCATTGTTGGAAGGACTCATTGATGGCATCAACGCACATAGCAATACCTTCATAGACCCCTTCTTTTACCGCTTCGCTGATGATGCGAGACACTTGTTGAATGGTTGTAGCGGGCATATTCCAATCCAATTCGACGTCTGTAAGCTGCGCTAAAAGGAACTCTGCCGATTTGCGTTTCCGATTCTCTATGTCAGTAACTATTGTTCGAATAAGTTGACCTCCTTCTTGCATGGTTACTTTTCTTATTCCTGCTTGCTCATAGACACAATCGAGCACTTCAAATGACTGCTTTCTAAGCAAGGTTTTGTCTGCAAACAAAGGGAATACGTCACTAATTGAAAACTCAGTAACAAAGGCACTTTGTTTCATGTCCGGCTGAATGGATTCCCCTGATTTGCAGATATAAACGAATTTGTTTTGAGGATTGTCCTTATAATGAAGTTCGTAATGAATACGTAATTGAAGATTATTTCCCGAAATAACTTGGATTCCACATTCCTGGTTGAGAAGTCGGCACACTGCATCCTGTGTGAGGAAACCATCAGGATTCTCCACGATACTGAGATTGCAGTAATCTACTGCAACCTTTTGTGCCACCTTCTTAATCAGTTTATTCATGTTACATCTTTTCTTTCAATTCCTCAAGTATATCTTTTTTGAATTGGGCAACAATTTTTTGCTTATCCTCTTCTGTAGGGTATTTGCCGTATGGGAAATTCTTGTTCAAAATACCATCAACAAAGTAGTGGTCTTCAAAGAATGTAATATAAAACCTCTTCTCGATTTGAAATAGCATAGACGTAGGATGCATAGGATTCATCAACTCACATCCAAACCACATAGACTGAGCGTTATTTACAAAGTCCATGATTTGGCTATTCTGTGTGCCTCGCATCACTTGGTTAATGTGTAACCCTCCTCGCATCTCCTTGGTCTTTGAAAGAAGATTATACCATTGCATCTGACTAAATCGGAAAACGTCATTTGCTGTATGTATAGCTTTCTCAAAACCTTCGACCAATGGGAAATAGACATATTCAAGGATATTCCACACTTCCTCTTTTGAAAAATGCAATTTTGAAGCCTCTGCAGCAATATCTTGCTTTTTTTGACGTTCAAGTATTTTCAGTTCCTTCATGAAGTCATCGTCTTCTTCAATACTTTGTCCCTTTGCTGCTTTTATGCAAGTGTTAAGGGCGCGTTCCATACATTTTTCAATGTACTCTACAAAAGGACCAATTTGGCTTATTTCCGCATGAGAACCTGTCGATGGCGCTGTTCCGACAAATCCATCACATGTGCTCAGAGCATTGAGATAGTTCTCCTTATCAGAACTTTGAACCACAATCATAGGATAATCGTGGCGATAAAGAATAAAGTTTACCAATAAACGTGCAATGCGACCATTTCCATCCTCGAACGGATGGATGCGGATATAACGATAGTGGAATAACGCACATAGTTCCGCGAGAGAGAGTACACCTCGTTGCTCTTCCTCGTTGTACCATTGTATGAGATCTGTCATCAAGGCTGGTGTTTCTTCAGGTGAAGCGTATTCAAATCGTTCACCTGTTCGTGTTATCACACTGTTTGGACGAGTCTTATAGATACCTGCATGAACGACATAAGAAGTCTGTTGACCACCAGGCAACTGGCGATATACGGTATAGTCCTCTCGCAAAATTGTTTGATGCAGTTGACGGATAAAGGTTTCTGTCAAAGGATATTCCGACTGAGCTTGTTCCTTCATCATGTTCAAACCTACATTGCTGGCTTTCATATCTTCCAGATCCTTCATGTTGGCTGCATCTACAACCTTGCCGAAAAGCAACAAAAGTTCTGTTTGCCCGTATGTAAGCGTGTTTCCTTCAATGTGGTTGCTATTGTAGTTAAACTCCAACATGAACTTCTGGTTCAGTCGTAGTTGATCTTCATCCTTCAAGGGCTGAAGACTTTTCCATTCTGTATATAATTGTTCTAATGTTGCCATATCTAATTACAGTTTATTCTGTGCGATGTCGTAGAACTGGAGGAGCACCTCGTCCTCGGTGAGGAGGTTCTGCGGAATCTTGTCACCCACCATGACAATGGTCTTGAAGTCCTTGTCAATGTAGCACTGTTTGAAGCCGGCACGAAGAGCCTCCACACGAGCCTCTTTGATTTTTCCCTTTGGTTTATTTGCTGTTTCTACATAGATTTTGAACTCACGCAGCAACGACTTTGTGCGAAGCATATTCACATCCTTATCATCTTGAATGTTAGGCAAGCGCCACTTGCCGCCATCTTCCTCAATGAAGTTCTCTTCGAGCAGTTGTTTCAACTCAGGAATAACGTCATGCTTCCTTACACCATTGATTGCCTGCATCCACTCAGGTTGGATTTCTTGATAAGTCTTGCCTCCCTTTCTCATGAAGTTTTTGAGCCATTGAATACCATTGGCTTCATCACTCACGATGATACCCATTGGCACAAACTCAGGAGCAAGTTTCTTCTTCTGGTCATACTCAGCCGCCTGGACAGCTGTAAAGAACATTCCATCGCGTTCGATGTAACCATGATCGACTAATCCTTTTTGAAATTCAACAGCGTCAATTGGAACAGGAAAGCCTTTCTGTACATAATAAGATATGAGTCTATCAAAAAGTATCTTTGGACTTCTCTCCACAACAGCTGTCGTCGAATGATTTCTTTCGATGTGTACAGGAAGATGCATCATGTGCTCGTCAATAAAATCCCAAACATTCAAACTTGTTGTATCCAGACAATGAAACTTGTTTGTTAATTTTGTGGACGGTTTATAACAAGTGATTACCAAATCCTGATTGACTGCCGTTGTCGTTGTTACTGCTTTAAATGATCCCTTTTTCTTGTCTAAAGCAGCAACATTAGACACAACAAACCCTGCATTTTGCAACGCATATTGTATTGAAGTCCATACAGAAGCCGCTGTATTGCTAAATTCAACAGATAACCATTTGTTAGGCTTTAGTATTCTATAGTATTGCTTAAAAGCTGCCGTCATCATGTTTTGATAATCAGGCATGGCTTTGTTTTGTATATTACTAATAATACACTCATCTTTACTATTGGTATGAACTTTTAACCACATTTCTGAGATTCTATTCATTTCTGAATACATAAAGTTCTTGCCAAATGGAGGGTCAGTAAATATATAATCAATAGAGGAATCTGGAATATTATTTATATCTAATGTACTTTGTGTACTTGTCAAAACAGAAGAAGGGGAATCGCTCACTTCTATTTTTTCTCTCGATCCTAACAAAGAATCAAGCTGCGAAAAAGCGTTCAATTCCTTATAGAGAGAAGGAACATATAATGTTCCAGACATTGGTCCACCACCTGCTCCCCAGCAACCATTCATATATGTATATCTATACATTATTGTTGATTGGAATGCAAGTTTAGTAATGAGATAATTTAAAATGGGTTCGTTTACATATGACTTTACTGACGACAATACACACAAAACTCTAGAAGAATAGTATTGATAGAAATACTCTATGCCATCCCTAAAGGCTCTACTTAGTTCATCTCCTTCGTATGTTCTATCTTTTGGAACCCATTTTGCATTTACAATTTGTTTCGCTTGTTCTATTACTTTAATATCATTCTCATCGGGAACTTTTTCGTAGCGTTTTTTGTTGTATGTATAATTGATAAGAACAGGTACTCTTTTTGTTGCATGGAGTGTATCTCCAGATATTATATCATAGAATGTTTCTTTCTGTTTCGTAATTACAGCCTTTTTAAGTGAGGATTTACAATTTGGGCATTCGAATGTATCAAGAATCTTCCCATTTTTTATATCTACAGCTGTATGCCAATATACTAAATCTTCACCACAATTAGGGCAAGTGTAAACATCACTCCATAGTACATAGTTAATTACACCTTTACCTCCATTATCGTGAATTGTCTCAAACATCCAACCTAACTCTTCTTTGACTATTCTGATGAGAGACTCTGCTTTCTTCTTAAACTCTATAGCTTTTATGTCGCTATTTACACAATACGATATAAAAGTTGCTAATGTGCTTAAATCAACACAAATTGCTTTTCTCTTTCCTGATGTTGAAAGTCTAGCAGCAGCACCACTCATGCCAGTTCCGGCAAAACCGTCAAAAATAATATCTCCTTCTTGAGTGTAGTGTTCAAGATACTTTATGATAGCTTTGTGTGGAACTTTTGTTAAATATGAGTGATACATATAAAGTGGATCAAATTTTCCTTCACTCACATCACTTACATAAGGTTCCTTCACATCAAACTCTTCTTGGCGCTTTCCTTCCTTCAAAAGTTCCTTCTTCTCTTCTTCCCATTGTGCAATGAAGTCATTGAGCCATGGGTTAGGGCAAGCAGTATAGTATGGAGGATCGGAGAGATTGATGATGTCATCGTCCGAACCGATAGGGAATCCCTCGATGTTGCGGAGTTCTGGGAGTTTCTTGCGAAGCTCCTCGCGGAAGTATTTGCGTCGCTCGTCATCGCTGTCAAATGTGATGCCAAGCACAGTGACTGGTTGTGGGGTATTTTCCACATCCTGTACATCGTCAAGCATGCCGTCAAAGATTTGAGGATGGCGAGGTTCAAATAGTGAGGCTTCGTTGCTATAATTCTTTTTCATGAGAGTCTATTTATTTGAGGATGATACGGATATTTGGGTCGGTGTTACCACCAGTGATGTTTCTAATGTGCTGACGGAATGCTTTGACAGCATCATCAGGAGTCATAGGACGGTTAAAGACTGTACGCAATGCTTCGAGTGAAGTATTTATCCAGTTGATACCCTTTTGAAGTTTCGATAGAATCTCCATCAGTCTCTCTGCATTCATAGGAGAAAGTTCCTCTGATTTATTGTTGAACCTTGTTAGCAATCCCAACTCTCCACTTTCAAGAATGTCCTTATTTGCAAGAAGTGATTCATCACTCAGAATATGATGGAGAGACTCATCAATACTGTTGTGAATTGACATCAACTCTGTCTTCAAGTCTTCCAACTTCGGCAACTGTTTCCCAACGAACTGCACAGGGTCAAATGCTTGATATGGAGAACGAAGAATTGCCTCCTTGGTGACAGATGGGCTTGCTACTGTAAGAGATGCCATCTTCTTTGTCCAAGCAATATACTGAGGGGCAACGGTAATATAGCCCTTGTCATGATCGGCACCAACAACAGCATCACAGGATTTCTTCTCGTTCATATTCATAATCTTGCGTTTGTCTGCATCTTCAAGACCATTGATATGCAGTCGGTTGTATTCTGTTAGATACCAGTCTGCATATCGATTGATGATAGCATCAAGTTCAGCTTTATATGTTGAAACTTTTTGCTCATCATTCATTACTTTCACAATCTCAGGAATCTTAGCCAATGCATTGTCAACATCTGTCTTCATCTGTTCATCGGTCATATATCGCTTTGCTTGTGAAAGATAAGATGTTCTAGTGCGGAAGTCATTAGCAAACATCTGCATTTTCTTTACTGATGCAATATGCTGCTTTGCCTCAAAGATACGATGTATTCCGTCAACAGTCCATTCTTTGGGCAGAGAACGCATCTTCGTAGGAGAAGCAAAGTTCTGGATGCGGTCACAGCAGTTGGCAAGTGTCTTCAGCATGTTACGGACGTTTACTGCTGTCAATTCATCCAGTATCTCAACATTGTCGAGATAGATACCATTCACAATTTCAGAGCTAACCTTTACGCTTGTGGCTGCAATCGCTTTAGCCTCACTAACAAGCTGTGGATAAATCTCTGGATTTTGAGCCTGAGAGGTTAAGTCTTTGCCCAACACTCCAAGGAACACCTCACGCACCAAAGCGGGATTCATACCTTTTGGACGTGCGACATGAGTGAACGAATAGAAACTTTCTTGTGGAAGATCAACTGTATCTTTTAGATTTACAGCATTGATTGATTTGCCTGGCAATTCAATTTCAATCTCACCTCTCGCTACCATTGTCATCAGCACAAGGAACTCGAAATCAGCCTCCAACTGATAGTCGTTGGAGTACCATAGGGTTTCCCATCCCTTTTCAGAGAAGAATTGATGAACAATCTCATCACGATTGAGAACCTGACCTTCGCCTTTGTTCTCCAACAGATTGCGGACACTTACGGCATAAATACTTGTATCTGTGCTCAGTTCATTCTCTTGTAGCAAACCGAGTCCTGCAAGGATGGCTTCACCATCACGATTAGGCTGAGTTGGATTTGCTATCTTTTGACGTGCAGCCTTAATAATGCCAGTACGATTATCTTTGGTAAGTGGAGTACGGAGAAGCGTAAACTTTGGATAATTGGGCAACTGCTGGCAGAAGTAGTCTTCAAGCAGCGTACTTGCAATATTGCTTACGATTTGTTCCTTTGAACCTCCTGTCATCATCTGCGGAGTGATAACCTGCTTCTCGCCTTGATAGTAGATGTCAGTACACTGCATGAAGTCGCGCTGGAAAACAGGCTTCAGCTTCTCTTCATAACGCTTTTTAAATTGCTGATAGAAAGGTTTCTGGGAAGAGTCAACACTTGCAATCTGCTCTTCGGCAGCAGCATAAAGCTCCAACAGTTCTTTGAATTCCTGACTATAGTTCTCTACATGGATATAGATGCTATCTGCTTCGTCACCATGTGCCATCTTTGCCTTGTTAAAGAGTGGCATGAAATAGATATAGAACTGAAGTTCAGGTTGTGCAGTACTTCGTTCGTTTGGATTGCCAAAGAAGATGTAGCCATCGAGCATAGTCTTATGACTCCTCCAGTCGATGCGATGACGATATATTTTGAACTCACGCTTATATTGTTCCACCTCAATAGGCAGGAACTCACATAGGAAGTTGAAGAAATGCTGATCCTTCTTGTCTTCGCTCATTGTAGGAATATAATCCTTGATTTTCTGCTCATAGTTCACACCACCTTCGATACGAAGATGGAACTCTTGGTTTGTATCGTTCTTCTCAAAGTATTGACCAACTGTAGCCGTTACAATTTGCTTTGCTATAGTGCTGATAGTGTCCATCAGGAAATCGCGATCCATACAACCTGCATCGAGATAGCAAAGGTCATCGATAAGATTTTCTACACTAACGCCATTAGTCTTTTCAAGTGAATCTTGAAGAATCTTAACTGCACAAGCATTGGCAATACGGTGTGCCAAAGGAGCTTTCTTTTGGCGAACACCTGTAAAATTCTCATCAATTTTCTGGTGCACAGTATCCATAATTTCAGAAACACGGCGAACATCCGGCTCTGTCATCATCGCTGGAACATTGAGATCATCCCAATAATGGTCATAACAAATCAGACCAGGGTATGTTTCAGGCACAGATTCATCAAGAAGTAACTGGAACTTTTTGGTAAGCGTCTTCATTACCTCTCGCTGACTCTTTCCAATCTTGATCTGCTGGAAATTCTCAAAGAACGATGGATTGACAGGGAACAGGTTCACGTACTCATCCAACTTGGCATGCATGTCGGTAAAGAACTCTGTAAACTTGCTCAAATGCTTACGGATTGTAGCCTTCTGGTCATCAGACTTGTGTAGAAGACGTTCTTGAACTACGAACTGTACATCCTGCTTGGTGATTGGAATCTGACGATAACGGTCATTTGCGTGCTGAAGCATCTTAGCTGCATACTGGAACTGAGGGACATTGTAAATCTGCTCCTGCACACCGAATACCATGCGGAACTTTGTTCTGTCACTGAATTCACCTAAAGCACGCAGAACCGAGAGGTCACGGTTTAGACGATCATCGGAAGCTCTGCCCTTCAAATATTCAAGCATCTCATCAATGACAATCATCAGACCTTTGCTTGGGAAAACCTCCTCAAACTGTGCCATCATCCTGTTAAGACGATCCTTATACATACCTTTTGAATCAGCGGCTATCGAATAATTGATGCCCCAAGCGTCAAAAGCTAGATCGATTTGTTCACAAACAATATTCCACAGTTCGTCAGTACTACCCATTTCAAAGCGGATTATCTTGTACTTTCCTGCAATAATGCCCAGATTCTGCTTTGCACTATCATTTTTAATGAACTGAAGTAGATTCTCGTCTTCAGCTATCAACGAGAAGAGAGACATCAAATGTGATTTACCAGTACCGAAATCACCAACGATCTGAAGACCAAATGTTTCTGTGCTAGATGTATAATCTAAATCTCTGCATATTTCAGGAATGATAGTCTTCTCGTATGTGTTAGAGAAGACAAAGTTCCTTACAAGCGAATGCCTGTAATCCTCACTTTGAAGCTGATTAAATTTGATAACCTCTTCTATTGGATCAAATTGAATGAGATCTTTGTATTTCATATTGTTACAATTATATTCAAATGATGTTAAATGACAATCCTTGCAAATTCACTATGATACCATTATCGTCAGGGTAATAAAATTTATCATTCTTTACTATGGCATCAGAACAAACGACAAGAAGATTGTTTACTGAAAATTCATCAAGGAAAATTTGGAAATTGATTTTAAGTTCAGGTTCAAAAAGAATGCCGATATTGTTGATAGCAATATATTGATGTCCATCTTCCGACCTTTGTGCATTGCCAAGCAATTGCTGAAGGAAAGCTGGAGCATCATATACGGCAAAATCCGACTGTTGAATGAATTTCGACAGTTCTTTTCCAATATCAATAAAAGAGAGGCCTGGAACGAGAGCCCTACAAAAAACAATCTTGTTTCTTGTGGGAGCATCAAGATATTGTTGCAATTTTCTCGTTGTCATAAACTCGTATCCGTATTATTTTTCCTTTTTTTATACCCAGATATACAAAGTATATCTCGGCATAATACGCAAAATTACAAAAAAAAGTGCAATAAAGGGCATTTTAGTTATACTTTTTATCATAAAAATGATAATGATAATATGGCAACATAATGTGTCAAAAAAGAAATGCACGAACCTTCATCGTCATGCAGGGGGCCGTGGAATGCCTTGACAAAAACGATTAGCGGTTCGTGCATATAGCATGACCACTAATCTACCTTTTGTCATTGAAAATTTTCCACGTTTCCTGCGATAGGTAGACTAATGAAATTAGTTCAAATATGTTGTGTCAACTTAATGACACTGCAAAGTTAGCACTATTCTGTGGATTTGGTGCAAAGAGAAGTTAAAATTTCTCTGCCCAAATGCAGTTCTATGCGAAATTGAGGTGTTTTTGTGGGGTATTCGCTGTCGAACAGAGAATGTTTGTGAAGTACAATTCTTGAATCTTCTTGAATTGTGAAAACGCGAGTGCTTTTTCTGAATCTATATGAAATGCCAGATGGCAATTTGAAACACCCATATTCATCAAAAAAGAGATTGGATAAAGACTGCGTTGCCTCGTAATAGATGATGTTATTCTCCTTCAATGAGAAGAAAATTTCCTCGTTAGCAGGCATGAAGAGCCAATCGTCAATCAAGACAGGCTGATTGGTATCAGCGTACACCTTGGGAGTTAGTGCCAGTTCTGTAACCAGCAAATCAATATCATTTGTGAATTGTACTGGGAGAAGTAACCTAATGACATTAGAGAATGTCAGTTTGTAAATGGGATTTCCGGGAATAACAAACCCGTCAATACACTTTGTACAGGATTTTACTTCAGCAAAGCATGTGATTGCATTATTCGGGATAGGCAGTTCTTTAATATTGCCGAATAGAACTTGGTTTGTAAATTCTTGCCTGACTGCTAAAGGCAGAACAACGTCTTTTGATGGTTTTACACTCTGGATCAACACGTATCCGTTAACGCTCTCTGGTTGCTTGTGTAAGTACACAGCACGAATTCCTCCCGACCGCAATACCTCGGCCAGGGGCTCAAATAATTGTATTTTTTGCATAGTTTCTTGTGTGCGTTAGTGCACACAAGATAAAAATTAGACAAAGTTATACACGAGGTGTGCCAATATCGGGCACACATGACCTAATCTTTATTAAACAACAAGGAAAGGTGTGTTTTTTCGATGTTTTATGCTTGTTTTCGTTTTTCTGATGCAATATTCGTGCCCATTGATTTTTATAGTACTCCACTGGTGGAGAAACCGATGGTTTCGTGATAAGGGAATTTCTCGCAGCCGATGTAGAGGGTGTCGAATGCGTCAGTGCCGTCTGTGCGGTGTTCGAGGAGGTTTTCTTCGGACTCCGCAAGTTTCTCACCGCCTTTGTCTTTGCGGAAACCTAGACGGCCGCGTAGCACGCCGGCTGTCTGTATTGCCAGGATAAGGTCATCATTGTTTTGGCGGTTGAACATCGGCATTAGCCGTTGCTTACCGGCAAACCCCTGGTTGATGAGCAGGTACTTCTCATCGTGTCGCATCGGGTTGCCGAGATACACATCGATGACCTGCCATCCATGACGCTCGAACTCATGGATAATCACATAGCGGAAGTCCTGGTCGTTCACTGCATAGTTCGCACCGAGGGCGGTTGTGTCGTAGTAGAACACAACCGTCTTGTTCTCGTGATGGGCATAGTAGGTGCAGAACTCCGATACCAGAGCAGGAATCTTCCGCTCGAACTTCACATAGAACGACTTAATCACATTGAGGCGGTTGCCTTGCGGCTGTCCTGCCACAATCCAGTTGATGTTGGCATTGTAGTCCATGCCGATGCATATTGGAGCGAAGCGGTTCACGTCGCTGTCGGCGCGGCTATCAAGTGCCGACTGGTCGAACTCATATCCGAGCGAGTCAAGGTAGCCGAAGTCACTCGCATTGTATTTGTGTCCCTCACGCATAGACGAATAGAAGCCGTCCTTCGCTATGCCCAGTTGCATGCAGAGGATAGAAGTCTGGAACGTCTTGGGCGTGAGGTCACGCTTCATCTGCTTGATGTAGTTCTCACCGAGCAGCTGCAAGTTCTCGATGCTGCTGTATTCCTTGTAGTACACTGCTACCGACCTCATCTTATTGAGATTAGTGTCGAGCTGGCGAAGGTACTTAGGTAGATAGTCCGGGACAGGCTGACTTTCAGCCTTGAGTTCACGGATGCGCTCTTTCGTCTTCCAAATCTCATAGACAGTGGCCTCGATAGTGGCAATGAGTTCGGAGTCCATCTTTTCCTTGTAGTGGAGGAACCACGAACCTTTCTGCGTCTGAGGCATATCGCTCAATATCATTATCGAGTGATTGAACGAATGCTTGCCGAAGAACGATTTGATGCCGCCGTTGGCAGGCAAGGTCTCGTCCTTCAGTTTCTCGTAGTCGATGAACTTCGCTTCGTCAACGAGCAGCCATGACAGCGTGAGCGAGTTGGATGATCCCGGTCTGTCCTGTGAAATGATTACCGCACATGACCCGTTGTAGAATGTAATGACATGCTCATAGTCCGAAGGCTCAATGATTGGCTTGCCGAATGACTTCGGTGGCTTTCTTCCGACCACATAGTGGATGCCGTTGAGGAATCCCCAACGCTTCCATGCGGCGAACAGTCCAGGCAAGGTGTTGGTGAGACCGTGCTTGAAAGTAGGCACAACGATGCCCCCGGTCGAGCCTTTCATGCGCTGCATGTTGCGTAGCACGAAGGGCGAAGCGATAGAGTCCGTCTTGCCCGTTCGTCGACCGGCTACGATGACAGTAGTGTTGGCACCGATAAGTTGCGTCAAGCGCTGCGGTGTGTTGAAGTAAACATCCTTTGGCATAAGGTCATGACGGTTGGTTATCCTCTGGAGGCAGTAGCGTGTTCAGTTCAAGGTCAGCCTCTTCAAACTCCACGTCCTCGATGTCCATGGACTCGGCACGGTACTTCTTGAGCATCGCCTGTATCTTCTCCTGGATATTGGGGATAGGCTTGATACCGAGCACTGAGGGGTCATTGGTGGCGGTGAACGGCTGAACCACGATGACATCGTAGGGAACCGCGGTTTCGTCCTCGACATCGATGCGGTTGTACTTGGCGTATGACGAGGCAGCACGCTCCATCGTCTTCGTGTCCTTGCGCTTCTTCGCCATCTGGTAAGTCTCGATTATCATCTCGTTGTAACGCCAGCGGTGGTAGTCACGGGTGGCGGTGCCGATAGTCGGGAGAAGAGTTTGGACCACTGCAAGGTCAGCGTAGGCGGTGACTCGTGAAATCCCGTAGCGACCCACATCGGTCTCGATGAACTGACGGTCTTTCGCCTCGGGATTTGCCGTGCTCCACAGGTACATGTCGCGCACACGCAGTATGCGCTCCACAAGCACGTCGGGGTAACGGCTGCGGAGTTCGTCTTCCGCGGTGAACAGGTCAACGCGGGCTACTTCGGTCATGCTAGGGAATGGCATAATAGATTATAGATTAGAGATTAGAGATGAAAGATGAAAGATTAAGGATTAAGGATGAAAGGGTTTTATTCGTCATCTTCCATATCGAGGAGATTTCGGTGGGCATTATCCACGGCGTTAGGCGAGCCCACTTGTGCGAGAAGCATTTCCTGTGAGAGCAATTTGACCTTTGACGATGCCTTGCCGCGGTAGTATCGTCGGGACACCTCGGTCTCACGCTGGGATATGTCCCAACGCAACTTCTCGGCAGGCAAGTCGAGGATAATCGCCATGTCCGAAATCTTCAGATAGATAGAAGCGAACTTCTCTATCTGCTCCAGTTGTTCTTCTGTATAGGTCATAAGGTGATAAGGTTATCAGGTTATGAGTTGATTCTTTGTTGAAACAGTTCGTTCAATGGAACGGAGTGGTTGCGTATCAGGTCATTGACCTGCGAGTGGAGGGTGTCGAATATCGCCTTGTCAGTTGTGATGAAGGCAGACTCGTGGCGGTTGCCTCGCGTGAGGTTCTGCGAGGTAACGACAGCGACAGTGTCGCCACGGTCAGACTTCACGAGCAGAATCTTCGAGTGATTGTCCGCAAGGTAGGTACGCTCAATGACCTGCGTGATGAACGCCCACAGTTTGAGCGTCTTGTTCGTAGCCTTGTGGTCAAGCACCAGGTTGAAGCGCGATACATTCCCCGAACGCTCGATGAAGAAGAGCCTGCGAAGGAACTCCTCTGAAATCGAGAACGAGGTCTGCCACACTTCGGCATGCCCGACTTGCGAAAGGATCCAGTCAAGCACATCGGCTACCTGCAGCACATTGGAGAGGTAGGCCTGGTAAGGTGCGTCCGCAAGCGGTCGCAGTACATCGCCTATTGACTGGTTCCTTTTCATTCCTGTCCGATGACGAAGTGGTCGTACTTATCCCAGTTAGAGTGGTACTGCTTGTCAAGCGCTATGAGTTCTTTGAGGAATGGATAGCGGTCGGAGTCCGGGCATATCTCTTTCGTGGGACCGAGACCAGACAGGAAACGCAACTGCAAGTGAATCTCCCTCATCCTGCGAAGCACGTCAAGGTTCTCGACATAGCAGGCTGCGATTTCTTCGGGAAGCGAGTCATGGTCATCACGCTTGCCGGGCTTCCATGCCTTTTGCTTGCCGTCCTCATCTTCGATTTTTTCTTTTTCATCAAGGTGCAACTCGTCGGCAATTTTCTCAGCCTTGCGAGCCATTTCCTCGACCTGCTCATGCGTGAGCTGGGCGATGCGGAAATTGTAGTATTTCTGCAAGTTATACTCAATTGCACGCCTCGTGGTGTCATTGTCAATCTTGGCGATATAGTTGTTGTGCATGACATGGTTGCCGGTGAGCTTCAACAGATATAGCGCACCGAGAACATAATCCCTTTCAGTGTCGGGAGTGTCAAGCCATTGCTGTATGATTCCAGTGAAATTTTGGTCCATTTGTTTTTTCAGAGTTTGTTGTTGATCCCAGTAAAGAACACACAGTTCTTACTGTGTTCCTGCATCAAGTGGCGCATTGCGAGCAGTGTCTGCCCTGTGGTCACGAAGTCATCGAATACGATGAGGTTCTGCTCTTTGGGCAGGACATTGAGCGTGAACACGGCGTTCATTCGTTGCTTGCTATGGCAGAAAGCGACATCCTCATAGAAAGGGATGCCGAGCATTTCACCGATACGCTCGCTTATAAGCGTTGCGAAGTTCTTGGTGAGGTGACGGCGTTTGGGCGTGGTCACTATCGCCCAGTCGCCTTTCTGCAAATTGTCACCAAGGATGTCTGCCATCAGCGGAGCCATGTTCTCGGCAAAGAACGCCACCATGCTTTCATCGCCCTTGATGTCGGTGAGGGTTCTGCCCATCAGTGACTTCTGCCACAAGGAGATGAAGAAAGTGTCGCTTCGCCGTGTGATGCGTACCTTGCGTGTGAAGTCACAGCGGGCTTCATCCGCTTGTCCCTCCTTCCACGCCTTGCGCTTCTGCTCGGCGAAGAGGTCTTTGCTTACTGCCTGCCGGGCATTGGAAAGAACATCGGGGGCAACCTCGATCTCAGGAACGTCAATTTCACTCAAGATGTCGTCCAACTCAATCGGATTACCCCCTCTGCCCATAACATTTATTATTAACCCATTAATTCAGTGTCAGGTGGTTTCGGACGCGTCGATGTCGCCGTCTTCGGTCTCGATTGTACCGCGGTAGAAGGGAGCGGGACACTCGTCGGTCGCCTCAACTGTGATAGTGGTTGAGGTTGTTCCTGTCGGACCTTGACCGAGGTCTTGTGCGACAGTAGACTTAGACTCCCACTTGTCACAGCCAACGACACGGTAGTTGCCCTTCATGTCCTCGACGATATAGACATTGTCGTTGTTGTTGATGTAGGCTGCGGCAGCAGATGCCTCTGCACCAACGGCGGGATGTACTGCGGTGAGTTTGTTGAGCTGGGTCTGGCTGGGAACCTCGCCCTGTGCCTCGCTTGTGAGCTGAGACTTGTCGGGGAGCACGTCGATGTACTTCCACTTGGCATCTGCGGCAAGCACGAAGTCGCCCTCATAGACAGCCGAGGTGATGCGGCCCTGTGCGTCACGAGGCAGCGTTGGCCACTTGACGATGTAGCCTTTGGAGATATAGTAGAGCCGACGCTTCATGCCCGGCAGCTCGGGAGTGCCCTGGCACCACCCGAGCGATTTCTGTAGATTAGGACATTGCATAGTCTTATGCTGTTTTTTGATTAGTAACCTTTGAGTTCAATAACCTTCATGCGACGCTTGTCAATGCTCTCGAACTGAACGCCGAAGAACATTGTTGCGATGTACGAGAGGATGAATGGTTCGTACTCCTTGACGAGCACATTCTCAACGTCGCCCATCTGGTCGTAACCTACGAGCATGTTGCTCTTGGGAGAGATGTGCATGAACTTCGAGCCGTTCTTGTTGTAGAGAGGCACGATGTGGAGTCTGCCGTTTGAACCCTCGACAGTCTGCTGGTCGTACTGGTTGTTATAGATGATTCCCCCGTGGCTCATGAGGTAAGCCTCGTTGTACTTGTCGGCGAAATCCTGTGTGCAGTAGAGGTTGAGGTCCTGGCTGCGCAGGCGCGGGTCGAGCGAGAAAAGGATTTTCTTGGCGATGTCGACAGCGTTCACGTTGGTGATCTCGTCGTCGAGCTTCATGTAGTTGCCCTTCTTCTCGGTGAGACCGCCTGATGCGATTTCATTCTCGGTGATGGTGTCGAAGCCGTCGAACAGGTCGATGGTGAGGTCGCCCGAGGGATTGCGCTTGCCTTTCCAGATAGCGTCGTTGAGGTTTTCTGAAAGGCCTTTGGCGATGAGGGCGAGCACATGCATCGCAGAGGGTGTCGACATCTGGCCGTCGCCCTTGGTGGCGCCTATTTCTCCGAGCAGAGTGGAGATAGCCGAGTTAGGCTCGAACTTCGCTACCACTGAGCCCATGAATGTCTCGAGTGTGCGGAAGTCGAGGTTGAGGTTGAAGTCGGTGGAGCGTGAGGGCTTGTAGGGACCGAACTGGGCATTGCCGTTGATTTCTGCCACATGTTCCTTGTAGCGGATACCGGGACGGCCTGTCATGTACTGGAGGGTGTCTTGGATGCCGATGATGGGGAGCATCAGCAGGTCTTTGCGCCATTTTGCTGCTGCTTCCTGGTAATCGGCGAGGGTGAAAGTAAGTTTTCCTGCCATGATTGTTGTTAGATTAAAGTTTTGAGATAAGAGAATAGAGATGAGAGATTGGCTTGTTTACACTTTGGGGAGCATGTTGTAGAGAGCGCGTGCTGAGTTCACGGTATCGACGAAGTTCTCGACATCAGACTTCTCAGCCTGCTTGCCGTCGTGCTTGCCTGTGTCAACGACATTGGTGGTGTCGGCGGCGGGTGATTTCTTCAGGGCGGTGATCTCGGTTTCGAGTTCACCCTGGCGTGTCTCGTGTGCGGACATTGCGTTCTCGATTGACTGCATCTGTTCGACCGACAATGTGATGACACCGTCGGTGGCGGCAAAGTTCTCGACCCCGAGGAGTTTGCCGAGTAGTGTGAATGTGTGCATAGTGTTTTGGGTAGTAGTGGGATTGACTTTATTTTCGGTTGTTTGTTCTGTAGTTGCTTCAATGGGTGTGGGTGCAGTGACCTCTTCTGTCTTGGGTTTGAAGAAGTCTGCTATGGCTGAAAGGAACTTGCCGAAAGCAGATTGCGAGTCTGCGACAGGGATGTTGGGGATTGGCATGCCTGCCGATGCCATTGCAGAAGCGACAGCGTCTGTGAGCTTGGGTGCAGGCTCTTCCTCGTAGTCGGTGATTTCGTCCACGAATCCCCATTCAAGTGCTTCCTTGGCAGTTAGCCATCCTCCTGCTTTCATCAGGTCAAGCAGTTCGCTCGCGGGCTTCTTGCACTTGGCTGCGTACATCTCGGCGATGTTAGCGTCAAGTTTGTCGAGGTCACGCTTGGTGGCCTTGAGGTCTTTGATGAGAGTTTCGATGTCATCGGCATTGAGGTTGCCGTACTGGAAGAACTCGCTGCTGCACTTGTGGACGAGGTACATTGCCGACGAGTCGATGCTGATGCTGCTGGCTCCGAGCGATGCGATGGTTGCCGCCGAAGCGTTCATCCCTGCGAAGTGGACTGCCACGTCACCGTGAGCCTTGAACGCCGAGGCGATGCTCAGCGCAGTGGCAAGCGAACCGCCAAGCGAGTCGATGAGCACCGACACAGGCTTCTCGCTGTTCTGGGCGAGGATGTAGTCGACGTAGTCGCGGTCGAAGTCACAGCCTCCGACATAGCCTTTCAGGTGTAGGTTATATTTCTGTTTTGCCATAGTAAATCAAATTTCTATGGCACAAAGTTATATATAGGTATTTGGGCATAAAAAGACATGAAAATAAAACTAAATAACTCCAATATTTTGAATTATTGGCATTATTTAGTATCTTTGCAGAAAATTTCCGCTATGACTACAGTTAACACTAAAATATCAGAATACATTGCATTCCATCCTGATTTCAAGTTCTCTGACTTGAAGAAGAGGATGGAAGGTATTGCTTCGCCCATTTTGCTGGCGTGGCACCTGCGTCAACGCCTTGACAGGAACGAATTGTTCAAAGTGGGACGCGGGCAATATTCTGTCAATCAGCATAAGAGTGAATTTGTCCCGACAATAGATGATAAGACAAAGAAGATTGCCAAGAAAGTTCAAGAGAGATTCCCTGGCATCACAACATGTGTTTATTGCGGTCGGGACCTTGCTGGTCTTCAGCACCACATGTCAATCAACAATGCTATTTATGTGGAGGTTGACCGTGATGCGACTGAAATGGTGTTCCATCTTTTGCAGGAGAGTTATGACAATGTGTTTCTGTCTCCTGACGAAAACATGATGAACAATTATGTTGACTTGTCCAAACAGCCGATAATAGTTAAGCCGCTTATTTCAAGGGCTCCGACACAGAAGATTGACGGAATAACCACTACGACGATAGAAAAACTCCTTGTTGACATCAATTCGGACAAGGATTTCCACTACCTCCACGGCTACGAGTCAGTTAGAGTGATGGAAATGGCTCGGTCATTATATAAAGTTGACCAAGTGAAATTGCTGTCTTACGCAAAACGCCGCGGGCAGTATGATGTTTTTGTACAACGATTTAATGAACAAGTAAAATCATGATAAAACCTTCATGTCATTCGGCAGAATGGATTGCCGAGGTTGCCAACAGATACAAATATCCCGACACCCAAATTATTGAGAAAGTAATAAAGGCATTGACTTTACTTGAACTGTTGTCCAAGTCAGGATGTCCATTCATATTCAAAGGCGGCAGTGCAGTCATGCTCATGCTCGGTGACATTACCCACAGGCTTTCAATAGATGTGGATATAATCTGTCCTCCTGGCACTGAGATTGAGCAGTACCTGACTGATTACAAGGCATACGGCTTTACCAACCTGCAGTTCATTGAAAGGAAAAGCGCAGGCAAGAATGTTCCAAAGAGCCATTCTAAGTTCTTCTATCAGCTGGCTTATAACAATGACAACAACAAAGAGTCATATATCTTACTCGATGTGCTGTATGAAGACACCCATTACAACCAAGTGAATAACATTGATATTGTAGGGCCATTTTTGGAAATTGACGGGGAGCCGTCAAAGGTAAGGGTACCTTCGGTTGGGGATATTCTAGGCGACAAGCTCACAGCATACGCACCAAACACAACTGGCATTCCATATTACAAGAATGGGAACAGTCGCTCGATGGAGATCATCAAGCAGCTCTATGACATAAGCCGTCTGTTTGAGCGAGTTGATGACCTAACAATTACAAGCAAGTCATTTCATCGCATCGCACAAGTTGAAATGGGTTACAGAGGAATGGAAGGAGATGTTAATCAAATCTTCGAAGACATACGCCAGACTTCACTCTTGCTTGCCACTCGCGGAAAAGCCGGTGTTGGCGACTTCGCATTGCTCCAGAACGGCATCAGCCGAATTAAAAACATGATGTTCAACGGCAAGTATTACATTGAAGATGCGATAGTTGACTCGGCAAGAGCGTCGTACATAGCGACATGCATTGAAAAAGGCATTTCTGCCATTGAGAAATATGACGGCGACATCACAGGAATGATGATTGCTCCGACATTGACAAACAAACTGGAAAAATTGAAGAAATTGCTACCCGAGGCATATTACTACTGGTGCAAAACAAGTGAAATGCTCATAAAAAAATAATCCCCTTGACCTACACTCGTGGGCTACGCAGAGCACGTAGCCGTTCAGTCAAGAAGGATATTTACACTGCAAAGGTACAAATATTTTTTATCCAAGCAAACTAAATTCACAAAAAGCCGACTCAATGAGCCGGCTTTTGTGTTGATGGCAAGTGACATCAGTC
>JAKSLL010000077.1 GCA_024401215.1 Bacteroidaceae bacterium | reverse complement strand
CCCGTTAACTTTTGTTCACAGGGAACGGCTCCATTTTTCAAATGGGGAGCCTAATCCCCGTTAACAGTCATTAACCCGTTTTAGGCACTGCATTTTCAAAATGCGTAGCCTAATATGTAAAATACGTAAATCAATAGAAATCAAAAGAAATAAAACGTATTCATTGTATTGTATTATAGATGTTTAACAAAATACAATAATTTACTTTTGATTCGTTAAAATTGCTATAAATTGCAAATATTTGTTACTTGTATTTGCGACATTTAAAAATATTTTTCTTACCTTTGCATCCGAAATCAACAAAGTAACAAAAATTATTCCGAATGGATGCAAAGACAAAATTCACCAAGGAGCCTGTAAAACTCTGTCTCAGGAGTCGCAAGAATGGCACGCAGGTGGTCTATCTTGAAATATATACAGAAGGGAAGCGAACATACGAGCGCATCCCCGACCTTGTCATGCTCCCGGAGGATGATGACAAGTCTATAGCCAAGAATGATTCAACGCTTCGCAAAGCGCAGAAAATTCTCAAGCAAAGGCTGAGAGAGTTCAAGAAGACAATGAAGTCAAGTCGCTATGAACTTGACGTGTTGCCAGAAGAAAAGCCAATCACGCTTGTTGAGTGGATGGACAGATTCCATGACATCCAGAAGAGCCGCGGTGTCAGAGACCTTAACCGCATAACAACCATAAAGAAGATTTTCTTGTCCGACGCCAAGGAAGGCGAGTTCAGGAACATAGC
Organism: Bacteroidaceae bacterium; assembly: GCA_024401215.1. GTDB lineage: Bacteria > Bacteroidota > Bacteroidia > Bacteroidales > Bacteroidaceae > Minthosoma. Next base: position 19,540 of record JAKSLL010000077.1, on the reverse strand, counting down.
CCTCAAGGATGTGGACAAGAAGGTGTGCCTTGACTTCATCGACTACCTGCGATGCGAGTACAAGGGAAGGAACGGCAGAAAACTGTCATCCAAGACAAATGCCGATTATCTCGCCACATTGAACACCGCCTTGAACACGGCAGTACGCGAAGGACTCATAACAAGAAACCCCGTCAGCCTTCTCGCCACAAACGAGAAATTCATCAGAAAAGAAACCATCCGCGAATACCTCACCATAGACGAGGTGAAATCTCTCATAGCCACACCATGCGACTGCCCTATTGTAAAGCAGGCATTCCTTTTCGCGTGTAACTGCGGACTCCGCATCAGCGATGTCAGGGCGCTGAGATGGCGGGACATCAACATGGAGGACAAGACATGGAATATCGGTGTAAGGCAAATCAAGACAGACAGAGTCGTCTATATGCCACTTTCCCTACAGGCACGCCAATGGATGCCAAAACCAGTTTCATCAGACCTTGACTCCATCATCTTCCCAAAACTGACCCACTCAATGATAGATGAAAACCTCAAGCCGTGGATAAGAGCGGCAGGCATCACCAACAAGGAAGTAACCTTCCACACCTCACGCCACACTTACGCCACCATGCTGCTCACATTGGGCGTTGACCTCTACACAGTATCAAAGCTTCTCGGACATACAAGTATACGCCACACACAACGCTATGCAAAGATAATTGACAAGAAGATAGATGAAACCATCAGCCTTATTGATGCAAACATCGACTGACCCTTTTTCCGTTTCCCTCTAATTGAAAATCATAATCAACGATACCAATATGGCAAAGAAGATAACCACCAAGGCAAAAGAGCCTGTAAGGCTGAGAATGAAAGCACTCGCAGACGGGTCAAAGTCACTGTACCTTGACATCTATGAGAACGGCAAGCGAAGCTATGAGTTCCTGCGACTTTACCTCATTCCAGAATCTAGCCCAAAGGCAAAGGTTCAGAATGAGGCTACACTCCGCGCCGCCAACACAATCAAGTTCAACCGAATCCTTGAACTCACCAACAACAAAGCCGGTCTGAAGAACACGTCTGTCCGTTCCAAGCAGACATTGAAGGACTGGATGGCAACATACCAAACCCGGCAGAAGGAGAAAGGTGTCAAGGACGAATCGCTCATCAGCAATACCATAAAAGCCATAAGCGGATATAACTTCGACATCCAGATGCGTGATATAGACCGTGAGTACTGCATCGGGCTTACCGACTATCTGCGAAACAAGTACGTCACGAAGTTGGGAAAACATCTGAAGCCTTACAGCGTTATCAACTACATGGCTTGCCTCCGCAATGCCCTGAACATGGCAGTCCGTGAGGATGTAATAGCAGAGAACCCCATCAACAAGCTCACAACACAGGACAAGGTCAAGACACCGGAGAGCAAGCGCGAGTTCCTCACCATCGAGGAAGTCAAGCGACTTGAAGAGGCAGAGAGCCCATTCCCACATATCAAGCGAGCCTTCCTTTTCGGATGCTACTGCGGTTTGCGCTGCAGTGACATACGCACTATAACATGGTCACAGATCACAAAGGACGGAGAGCAGTACAGGCTCCATCTTGTCATGTACAAGACAAAGCGCCCGATATACATACCACTCTCAAAAAAAGCGATGCAATACCTCCCCGAGCAAGGGGACGCTCCAGCGGCAGATACAATATTCAAGAATATCCCTCCCAAGATGAGTTCAAGGATATATCTGAAGAAGTGGCTTGACAATGCCTCCATCACAAAGCCAATCTCATTCCATTGCAGCAGACACACCTTTGCCACCATGATGCTCACCCTCGGGGCGGACATATATACCGTATCAAAGCTGCTAGGTCACACAAAGGTTGATACCACGCAGATCTATGCCAAGATTATCAACAAGAAGAAGGACGATGCGGTCAGCCTCATAGATGCAGCCTTCGCTGACGTGAAGAGAGTTGACTGACTGCAATGCAAGCAAGACACATAACATCATAAGCAAAGAAAAGATTGTACAACCCAATAACTGTTCATTATAAATTACTCATCACACATTATTATATATACACATGCGCGTTATGGAACATAACACATCTGACATCATCACCCGGCTGAATATTATCAAAGAACATATCAGCCTGTATATAAACGAGGGGAAACTCCCACTGCAAGGCATGTACTCCCTGTGCAATGCCAGTCGTGAGATTGCTGATACTGCACCATTCACCCAATATGCCATAAATGAAGCTGCCAGCGATGACAAGGAGCGTATTGACATGTTGCTTTCGGAATCCCTCACATTGAAGGAGGTCGCTGAATCTTTGGTATCTGTATATGACACAAACGTATCGCTACTTGAATCATTTGACGCAAGACCTGCGATTGACAGACTGATGGAAAATCATCACAAGTCGTTCTGTGAGGCACAGGAGGTTTCAAACACACTCTGGAAAGAATACACGGCAATGAGTAACCGCCTTGACTATATGGATTTGCAGGACGAGGAATATGAGCCGCTTGACAGGGCATGTGACGCAAAGAAAGCTGAATACGACAAGGCAGCATCTGTAACCAGAGCACTGGGTGACACGGAGATTTCCGACAGACGGAAGTACGCCATCCTATATTACTTTGACCTGTCATTGGTGGATGTCATGGCAAGAAGGTATGCCGACATTGCAAACTGCATCATCGCAGACATCACAAACGCAAGAAAGGAGGACAATCCATGCATCTGAGCAGTCTCCAGAATTATGTGAAAGTGCAGGACATCGTGGATGTTTCACTATGTTCAGACGTTTATCATCTTTGCAAGAACCGCCAGTTTGAATGCCAGCGAGGCTACGACTTCGTTGCTTTCCTCAATCTCAGGAAGTCGGCATACCCTGTCACAGTCAGGCACAACGAGAACACAAGGGTGAGCTACCTCATTCACCGATTATCCAAGTACCTTACCAACCCTATGGACACAGACTTCACAAAGCAATGGATAACGTCCATGATACAGATGTGCAAGATAGACCCTGTGCATTATGAAAAGCACTACATGGATCCAGAGCCGGTGAAGAACAAGCGTGATGGTTCAAGATCCCGTAAGGTAAGCAAGCCGAATACAAACTTCAAGAAAAAACTTGATGCTGTTCTTGATCGGTTTGAGCAGCCTTAGCAAGGCAAAAAATATGGTTACAAGACCTCTCTGCCCCCCAAAAAGCACTTGCTACCACGCAAGATGCAATCATTACCACGCAATTTTACAGACTTTAACTTATAGAAAGGCTTATATTGTTTACCATCAACAATATAAGCCTTTCACTTTTTTTATTCACCACGCAACAGGATTTGTTACCACGCACCGATAGTAGTACCTTTGCAAACGCAAAACCAAAGGAATCGAAAGCCACTCGAAGATATTGAAAACCATGGTAAGGATGGCATTGAAAACCAATGGCTGCATAAATGGATTATATAAAATATAAGAATACAAAGGTATGATGAAAACAAATTTGCTTAGCACTGCAGAAGCAGCTGAATATCTCGGTATCAAGCTGTCATATCTGCACAAGCTGATGATGCAGAAGGCTATCAGTTTCTACAAGCCAAACGGCAAGCTCTGCTACTTTGACCCGGAGGATCTCGACCGATGGCTCCGCAGGACACGTATTGTTTCAGATGACGAGGTTGACCAGCAGGCATCAGCATATATCACTCGCCACGACACAAAATCAAGGAAGTAGGAATTGTTGCCCCAGGACGTACTCCATCTGTTCTCCCTGTATGCCTAATTATGGTGAGGTTCAAACTGCCCTGTCAGCAGGCATGGCATATACTTATGACTAAAGCAATTCTTCAATATCTTTCGTCATTCATGCTGTATATGGGATAACAGGTAAGTTCTACGCATAGTGATTGCATCACTTCATCTGGGATAACAGAATGCAGTCTTTTACAATTGTATTGAATAAACAAAATCAAGGATTGTATGGATAACAGAAGTTATAGTACAAACAGGTTCGCCAAAGTCCGCATAGAGCTCTCACTGGAGGCTTGCGAGTACCTTGGCGGGATAACAAATGGGGTAACAATCTGGAATATCTATTCGGAACTACTGAATCAGTTATCTCAGACCCATGGAAATCTCGTCAAGCGAGGCATTCTTATAGAACTATCTCCATGGGAGATTGACTGCTCTGTCAACTCCCTGCGTCAGAAATTTGGCATCGGACCGAAGCCGATGACAAAGGTTGTGAACAGATTCGTGGAACTCGGAATAATCCGTATCACTCCATCTAAACTGGCATCCATTGCAGATATGGTTTCCGTTGTAGGCTGGACAGATGAAGATGGTTATCATGAGATAGAGCGCAATTGGGCAAAACAGAATCCTGTAGTTGAGGACAACAAATCTGACAAAGTCTTGGATAAATCACTTCCCTTTAATCAATCTCAAGAAGAGACCAAGGATTCTGATATTGGTGAGCCGAAGCATGTTGTAGATAGTTCTGATGGTAATGACGAAGAAAACCATTTTGACTATGACGAGAATGTCCATACGGGAACAGGCGAACTACAGCAGTTCGACAAACAGCCTACAGAAGATTCGCCTAAGAGTTCAGGATTGCTTGTGGAAAGTCACATCGTACAGAACTCCAATACACCTTATAATATAGATGCGCACGAAGTTCCTGATATAATTGATTCCGGGGAAATGCATTCGCCAGATGAAAGCGGAGAGCCAAACGCAGATGGCAAGCCTCTGTCTATGACTGACATTGTTAGCCAGATGACTGGAGCCACAAATGACTTCATTATTCCTGCTGTAATCAGTGTGCCACAGATTAAAGCGAAACCCCATGGCAAGCATTGCAAAGACAACAGATCAGGCTGAAAGCCATGCCGTAAACGGATAAAAAGTCGATACGTGATTTTTCAAAGCAAGTTAGTGTTTTGAGTACCCAAAACCTACCCATTCCGTATCGCCTTTGGCTTAACGATGGGTCTGGCAGCAACGGGCTGAAGCCCTGCCGTATTTCGCTTCCGTTGCTTGCGGGAAACCTTCAAAGGCATCAAGATCCATACCTATAGTCATGGAACTTGTTGCCAATCGAAGGCTTCTGTCGCCAATCTTGAAAATCACAATGGGCTTCTGGCGTAGATTAGTCTGAGCCGCCTTTCCATCTGGGAACAATATTAGCGCCCTTAATTGGAACTTCATGTTTGAAGCATGAGGGCAGTACAAAGATGAAGCCGTCCCAGACATCCAACCCGATGACTTTCTAAACAGACACAGCCATCCGCCTTGAAATGAACAAAGGATTCAAAACAGAGTTATAATTTAAAACAAATCAACTGAAATTTATGGCAAAACAAGATAACATAGATACTCAGAAGAAAGGTGGTCGCCCTAAGCTCAAGCCATACCAGAAGCGTCGCCACCAGTACAAGTTGTCATACAATGACACGGAACAAGAGATTGCCGAGGCAAAGGCAAAAGAACATAACCGCTCTTTGAAGCGCTGGCTGCATGATGCCCCATTGGAACTGAAAGGCAATCCACACCTTGACGAAGAGAACACTGACTATGCGCGCAAGGTTGCAGGCATGGCAAACAATGTCAATCAGGTCGCTCACAAGGCAAATGCAGAGGGTGTGTCTGCTGTTGAGAACCTCGCCATTGAGGTCTTGGCATTACTCCGCACTCTGCTAGTCCGCATCCTCCGGGGAGGTGACTTGTCTAAGGACTGATGGGATAAGAGTTTGGAATAACAGAAAGGAATAACAAAAGGAACAACTATGGTTGCAAAGATAGTAACTGGTGGCAACTTCAAAGGTGCCATTGATTACATCACTGACATTTATGGCAAGGACAAACAGAAGAAGGGAGCACGCATCATCTGTCATTCTGCAGGAATACCGCCTGGCGCGGACAACAGAACAATGGGTCTGCTTCTTGACGCATACGCTCGCAAGGGTGATCATAATATTGATGAGCCCGTACGCCACTTCATATTGTCTTTCTCCAAATATGATGCGCCAAAACTGACAGATGAATTCATTTCCCTGATCTTTCTGGAATTCTTATCCCGAATGGGCTACAGGAATACGGAGTTCATTGCAGCTCGTCACCAATCAAAGAAGAATCCACACCTGCATGGCATCACGCTCCGTATTGACCGCGATGGCAATGTCATCAGCGATTCGTATGAGGAAGCCAGGGCTAAGCGCATTGCTCTTGAACTGACCAAGAAATACGGTTTGCACATTTCATCCGGCAAGGTGGATGTGAGTCGTGACAGGCTTCGGGGAAAGGACAAGGCGAAGTACAAAATCTATGACGCAGTTTGTGCTGCCATGAAGAAGACTGATACATGGAGCGCTTTCGAAGCAGAGCTGAAGGAGAATGAAATCTCAATGAAGTTCCATGTCAATAATGTGACTGGTAGGCTCATGGGTATTTCTTTCAGTGCAGACGGATTCAGTTTTGCAGGTAGTAAGGTAGATAAGACATTGACTCTCTCCAGACTCGAAGAGCATTTCGGCAAGTTGAACGAGATAGTGCATGAAAGCGTCCATGACCACTATGACCAGAAGCGCGAAGAGTACCTTCACCGTTTGCCGAACAACCAGTATTTTACGGCTCTCAGACTTGTCAAGTCATTTGAGGACTTATATCCAGAAGGAGTACCTGATTGGAAACTTCCAGACGTCAGAACGTCTATTGGCGATAACTATTACGAAAAATTGGAGGAAAATGGTCATGTCATACCTTCCAAGGATGGCAAATCAGTCTTTTTGCCTCTCGCTGTACTTCTGTTTGTCATGCTCGACAACTACCAGGGGCAGCTGTCTGTAGGCGGTGGCGGAGGCAGTTCTTCAGAGGACAGGAAGAAGGATGACGAGGATGAACGCTGGAAGTTCCGCTTCAACATGAGCGTGCTGAAAGGCAGAAGCCCGGGTAAGAGTAAGAAACCACATTACAAACCACATTTCTAAGTTATGGCTAAGAAAAAAGAATTAGAACCACTTTCGGGAGACGCTTTGCTCTCCCAGATTAGCGAGACAGTGCAGGCGCAAGGGAACAAGAATCGTGAGCGTCATAATGCAACCATGAAGGTACTTTGCATGATTGCGTCCTCGTTTGGCTATACCATCAATGAGGATGACGGAACTATCGTGAGTGCCGAGAAGAAGGCTCAGCAGGTCAGCTTCAGTCATCAGGACAAGGTTGAACTGGCGAGATACATCAGTACACAGATTCCGAGACCAGCTCCGCCTGCGGTTATAAAGGCTTCTGTTGACAGCAGTGTTCATATCCAGAACAATGAATATCTCATGCAGCAGCTGCTACAGGGTTGGAAAACCAGAGAGGATGAGGTTCGCAAGAAGCAGAAGGAAGTCACTGAAGCTATTGCGATGAATCAGGTGGATAAGTCCGTAAAGGAATATCTGCATGAGCGTGACAGGAAGGAGGCTGCGCAAAGAAAGGAGAATGCTTTTCTCCGAAAGGTGAAACGCGTAGTTTCCAAGTTATACAATGGATATGTTTCTGATAAGTTCAAGCATACTATCGCTTATGCATTTGGAATCTTAGGAATCATATCTGCCATAGTGATGTATGTCTCGATGCATGCTTATAAGGCCTCTCTGGATGCTGAGGTTCGTGAATACCTGACAATTCGTCCATTTCTGGTTAACGACAGAGACTATATCACTACCATTGAGAACCTCCGGGAACTCATTCGTCGTGAGGACAGGGAGCATCTTCTCAATGCCTATGATTCTGTGACGTTTGAGAACTATATGAAAAGAGAATGGGAGAAGCGACGCCATTTTGAGGCAGAAATGGAACGATATAACAGATGCAGATAGAGTTAGTTTTCTTTATTATTCACTTAAAATTTAATTCAATGCAAAACAAAATCATTGTTTGTGTGGGACTTAAAGGAGGTGGCGGTAAGAGCACGGTCTGTGCTAACCTCGCCTTGCACCTGATAGATCAGGGCATCCCAGTAATTGTCTATGATGCTGACATTCAGCAGACCCTCGTTCGTCATCGCCAGCGCGAACTGGTAGAGAATCCAGATGCGGAACTGCCTTATCAGCTATTGCCTTTCAGCACTGCAGATGCAGAGTCAGTTAAGGCCAACATGGCTAAACTGAAGGAGGTTCCTGCCATTGTGCTCTTCGATTGTCCTGGTAACATTCAGGATGCTTGCCTTCAGCACATCTATGAGGTGGCAGATATGGCTGTTGTGCCTACTCGCTATGACTCGGATAATCTTGATGCAACAGTCCTTTTTGCAGACATGTTCACCAAGATCAGCAAGGCAAAGATGTTCTTTGTGCCAAACTGCATCAATGCCATTGAGGAACGTCGTGAGGAAATCAAGAATGCTCGTGATATTGCTTACAAGATGATTGGCAAATATGGCTTCATCACATCACGAATCAAACAGAGTGTCACTGTGAAGTGTTACAGCACTATCATCCCTCATGACTCATACCATCGCAATGCAGTAAAGTTTGCGTTTGAGCCTATTATGGAATATATCTGCAAGTAACACTTTTGTGTGATACAGAATCAGACACAATCGTTTGCAGATGTCAGTCTCCATTTTGATTGTGGATAACAATGAGTCCATGCGTAATGCCAATCGAGGTTAGGTGGTAATATTAGGTTGCCATCTGACCTCTTTGACATATCTAATAAGAGTGTCGCAAGAATAAAAGATGCAACATTTTATCAATCTAAGATATTGCAAATTTCACTTGATAATTTTGTACAAATAGCATAGTACAAATTGCGTAGGTGATATTTTTTCATTCTAAACACGAAAAAAAGCCCCAAAATCTTGGGATAAAGAGAAATTCTTCATAATTTTGCAGAAAATAAAGTTATGTACTCATGCTTTGGGTGGGATTAATAACAAGATTATTTACTTTTATTTATTTTTACAATGGCAAGACCAATTAAAGAAACTCCTGTACTGGTAGGCAAAGAAGCACAGCGCTTAGTTGCCAAGATAGACAATCCTCGCGCCGTTAGTGCTGCAGAGGTTGCCGTTGCTCGTCAGGCTTATGAATCCATGATGTCTATTGCCAAGTTCAATTTCTGAAATGGCACTGACTGATTTCGAATTCATACCTCTTACCGAGGACACTGATATTAAGCCGTTTGATTGTGGGGATGACGATCTGAACGGCTTTCTCTTTGATGATGCAAAAAAGTATCTAAATGATCTGCTTGCCACAACTTATCTCTTAGTTGATCCAAAGAATGACAGAACTGTAGCGTATTTCAGTCTTCTCAATGACAAGATTAGTCTCATACCGGAAGAGCAGAAGAGATGGAACAGACTGAACAGAAAGATAAGCAATGCAAAACGTAGGCGTAACTATCCTGCGGTAAAAGTTGGCCGCCTTGCCGTATCAAAGGAATATAATGGTCAAGGCGTGGGTGCTTTTATAATAAACTTCATCAAACATGCCTTTACGCATGGAAACAGGACAGGATGTAGGTTCATTACCGTTGACGCTTATGCAAGTGCAGTCGGATTTTACAGTAGCGAGAAATGCCAGTTTGAATTCTTTACCAATCGAGATGTTGGAGCGGAGACACGTTTGATGCTTTTTGATCTTAAGCCTTTCAAGGATGCGGCAAACAAGCAGTAAATTAAATAATAGAAAGCCCAAAGGAGATAATTGTTCCTATAGGCTTCCGCTCGTTGTCACCTCATATCATAATAGCCCCCATAATCGAATGGATTGGTAGTATAAGGCTGGGTAAGCGTCCATGCCTTTTTAAACTTATGCTTGAAATAGCGTGCAGGCTCTGAGTTGTAAGTAACAATTACTTTGCTTTCGTCATATGGGTTAGAATGCACCTTCATTTCAACGGCGCCATGTCCTTTTGAATATCTTGTAGGAACATAGTTTATATCTTGAATAAGTCTTGCGGCTATTTTACTCTTGAACGTAGCACCTATAAGCATAATATTTTTACAAAGGATGTGATTTTTAGTCAATAAACTATCCGCAAGTAATGGAAGCTTAGAGTAATGGTACGCTTCATATTCCGTTTTAATCGAATCAAGCAGATTCTTGTACAGTTCAGAATGGTCATCTGAATTATAGACATACACGAAAGGCTTGGAGTAGAGATCTGCTATAACTCGATTTTCTCGTGTATCGGAACCACATTTCGATTCGGCATCTTTGTTCCTTTTCTTGTCCTTGAAGAACTCAAAAGCCTCTTCTCCTGCAAGAACGACATTGTAATAGACACCCGAATTCCGTTTAACAGAAACTGTCAATGGTATGTCGAATTTGTCGCAATCGGTGATCAAATCCTTAAACATCTTGTATGGACTATGCTTGTCAAGCGGATCGTAATGAACCATTATTTGCGTTCCTTTCAATTTTTTCAGCATCTGTTTTGGAGTCCTTTTCAATGTCCACAGATTGTTTGATTCCATATCATAAACAGGCGCATACAATCCCATTGCCGCAAACATGTTAGGATTTTGTGTTGCCAAACTCAATGCCCTGTAACCGCCACTACAATTTGCATGCAGATATATTCTGTTCTTGTCAATGCGATATTGCTCCTTGACATTCTGAATTGCGAGTTTCAGTTCTGCTTCTGCCATAGGTGTAAGATTCTCACTTAAGTAAGTACGCATCTCGGGAATCATTACGATATATCCATATCTGTTTGCCAATGCTTGCATCTGATTAACCGCCCATTGTCTTGCAATTTGAGGACAAGTGAAGAAATGACGATGATTCTCAATGTTAGGACGAATGACTACCACAAGAGGATAGGCTCTTTGAGGTTCCATATCATTTGGAGTCACAAGTATGTATCGCTGCGTACCATCATCAAGATTAGATTTATAAGTCATAAATTTCACGTTTGGCTCATTGCAATCCGTTCCATACGACGCATTGAGATGAGAAAAAATGTATTCAAGTTGATAAGTCAAAGGGGCGATCTTGAATTGCCACCACCAGTCGCCATCATATCTTGTAGGATGTTCCAGCAAGAACTTCAAGCGATACAAAATCTGGCTAATCTCGTCGATTCTATGGTGCCCTTCAGGTAATTCAATCATCATACTGCAAAATCGCACATACGAATCGTCACCGTTTCCGCAGCAGACAGACTGGGTAATTACATGTTTTCCAACCTGTAATTTGCAAGTATAGGATTTGTCTGGCTCCAATTTTGGAACTACGTACTTCATAGAGTCTTTGCACAGATATTGAGAATTTACGAGGTTGCCGTAAGAGTCATAGAAAGACAGACTTGCACGACCATCTATCACATTCTGATGGTTGTTAGTCAGCGTTACTGTTTTTGTCTGCCTACTGATTAACGGATAAATGATGTTTCCGCTCTGTCCTTCCGTATATAGTCTCGCTATGGAGTTGCTATTATACACAGTCGCTTCAAACGAAAGGTCATATGAATCCATGGCAGATTTTACGAGCACGGTATTGCTTCCTGCATTTAAGGGTAGTTTATAGATGTTGAGTCCTTGGATGTCGATTCTCTTCAAACTGTCACCATTGATCCAAAATGAAGACGGCATTGATGTCTTAACTTCCAAGTACAGAGTCGAATCTTTATCTGTATTCAGCATACATTTCATGAGCATGAGTTTGTCACTATATATGCGAGTGGTATCTTCCACATCCATGTCGAATACTTCCTTCAAATCGAGCTGACCATATTTAGGAATGTATGTGGAGTTCACAAAAGCCTTCTTTTCCGATTCTTCCATTTGAAAATGAAACATTTCCGAAGGATTATCTATTATGGCATTGATGGTCATGCTATCTTCTGTATTGGATAAAGGACCGCACAAATCCCAGTAGAGGAGAGGTATTTTCATCTCCTCTCCCAAGTTAATCTCGTATACGGATGAAGCATTTTCGGTATTACATGATGTACAGAAATTACAAAGACACACCATAGTTAGAATTGCAGAAAGTATTTTTTCTGTTGCTTCGCTTGTATTTGATTCCTTCTTAATCTCTTTATATAGTTCGACGTATTCTTCCTTCTCCTTTTTAGATAATTCTTTTTGTTCAAATGTGTAATGACAAAATGATATTTTTGTCAGTTCCAACCAACAATTCCGCAGAATTCGGATTAATGGAGAAAAATGAGCTTTTAGAAATCGTGCTTTCATATAATTTATATATAGAATTTACTCGTATATGACACAAATTTGATACATTTTTATAATGTAAGGTAAAATAATAATCTTAAATTCCCAGACTAATTGATATCTGATACTTATCCAGATTACATTCTTATGTTATTATTGTCTTCTATCTGAAATATTGAGTAGATATTGATGATGAATGACTTTTTCGAACAATTTTCCCATTTCGTCATTTCTAATGGGATTCCCCACTAAAACAATCCTATTATCTTTGTCTAATAAAAAACAGTGAAGCATTTCATTATCTGGGATATTTTTATTAAGATTCTTAAAAACACCATAATTATCGATGTATATTCCATGAACAAAATTAGATTCCATATATAAGTCTTTAGTTAAATTTCGATTTTCCTTTGAAGGGGTAAAAATAAATACAAATTTCACAATATTCTCTTGTTCATAATGCAATAATTTATTCCAAGAATTCAAATGTTTTATTTCACATGATGAGCATGAAAGAGAATCCATATAGATCACCATTGTGTATTTGTAATTGTCATTTAATGAATTCTTTTGAGAATTTCCAACATACGAAAGTTTTTTATAAGGTATTGTAATGCTGTCTGTGTAGAATTGTTCTACTTGTTTCTGTATGCTATTGTTGTCGCAACTAATCATTGTAAAAATAGTTAAAGCAAAGCCCACTATATATAAACATCGAAATTTTACCATCAAATTATTATTTATTAATTTATATACTACAAATTCGCCAAAAAGACAAATATAAAGATGTTGCATATATACGAGTTGAACAAAATATAATTACCTACTTAATTTTGAAAGTATATTTCTTGCTATATTCTTAAAGTTAAATCTCTGTTCTATTTTAGATTATATATCATTATGAAAGGATTGTCAGAATCTTTTGGTTCTGAAATTCTTTCTCTCAAATTCTTGATTTGCTTAGGATACAGGCTCAAGAAATCGTTATATCTATTGTGTCCTATGTATATTTCACGCACATCGCAAGCACTTATCAGAGTGTGAATTTTGCAATCATCAAATCCAACAATTTTACCGAATTCCAAGAAATAAGGTTTCATGTTGAATGAAAGTTCCAAAAATTTTGATTTCTTACTCTTTTTGTCATAAGCGTATAATACGTTTTGTGTGTTGAAATATAAATAAGCTAATATGTATTTCTCTGTTTCTTGAAAACGATATATGTAATATACATATTTAGGGTCAAATTCTTTGTCTTGCTTAAATGGACCTGTTAGGTCTTTTAAAACTTGTTTAGGAAGGTTGTATTTTCCAAAATCAAATTGAAAATAATGGTTTGCCCGGTTCTGTGATACAGTAAATACATCATAGCTCATCTCTGTTATTAAATTACATTTATCTTTGTATGTAGATATTGGGTAAATCTCTGCGTTAACCGTACTTTCTAGGTATTTGTTTATTTCACAACATTTATCTACCACATTCATTTGTTCATCCAAAATAAAATAATTATAAGGCTCGTCAATATCTTCAGTATAATTACCCATATAACCAACGTATCCGTTAAGAGTTTTTGCCATGTATGTGAAGGTCTTAGGGATTCTTTTCTCTTCTATCATCTTTTTTCCGCGCAGATCATATACCATCACCTTTTTTTCATTGCTACATAAAAGATTTATGGTCTTCTTTTTCTTGTCTATAAATATATCAGACAAATATATATACTCACCTGAACCATGACCTTGTTTCTCTATTGAATTCACATATTCTCCTTTTGTGGTGAAAATGTGAAGACACATTGCTTGTTGATCTAACAAATACAAAAAATTATCTAATTGAACGATTTTACTAATACGCCCAAGATGTTTTGATTCGCTATCCAATTGTACCAATTCCATGTTGTTAATTATATCCTCTTCTTGAACATGTGGTAAATTCTCCACTTCTTCTTGAAGTTTAATTGTTCTTTTATGAGTTGAATTGTTACAGCTAATTAGAATAATGCCACACAACAATATTATTATTTTTTTCATTTTGTTTTTAATATAAATTATGTTCATTCAATACAAGTAGATATATAACTATTTAGTTGTGACTGTGTGAAATAGGGATGTGTCAATGTGACACACCCCTTTAGCGTGTCCAAGAACTTTTTCTCCTCCAGTGTCGGGTATTGTCTAACTCTATCAGATGGGAGGTGAAAAAGGATTTACAGATCGAAGAGGATTGTAAGTTTATGAACAACTCACACTCTTTATCTTAACGATATTTCCACGAAATATTAATGTTATTACATGATGATTTTTGGCAAACTGCTTTGCCTCCGTCTTGACAGTCAATTACATGTTTGTATGCAGGATGTTTTAAAACATAAACACCTCGACTGTCAAAAACGAAATCAATTGATCCCGAGACTCCTGGGCAACTTACAATTTTTCCTTTTCTGTTTGCCGTTCCATAAATTACATATTCACAGGGATTCTCAATCTTCTTGTATTCGTTCCATCCACCTTCACTAATTGCTAAAAGATTTTCTGCAAGTAACAAATCTGTTCCATTTAATGTTCCGTTTTGGACTCCGAACATTTTGAAACTTACAGCTGATAGAATTACTGCTACAACTGCAAATGTGTAGAATAAATATTTTTTCATATTTGTTCTGATTAAAATAGTTTATAGTTATAATTATTATCTCTTTCCTACTCATATAGCTTTTCGGTATCCGCTCCTTTACTGTCTGGTCAGCAACTCTTTTTCTTGTTAAGGACTCATATCTACCTCCTTTCCTTTTAAGTTAATACTCGTTTTAAACGTCATAACCATAGGCAAAAACATCACCAACGGCAAAATACTGAATGCCAGTCCTCCAATCGTGCCTACTGCCAACGAGAACCAAAACGGCTGTTCATCAGCCCCATGAATCAAGAACGGAATCATTCCAATGACAGTTGACAATGCAGTAAGCATGATAGGTATGATTTTGTGATTGAAAGCGCGGATATAATTGCCGCAGTTCCTGTACTCACAGATGATATATATGCCAGCATTCACGGTAAGACCGCATAACAGCACCATAGCTGCGAACCCACCAGTGCCAAACGGCACACCAGTTATCCAATATGTCAGGAACAAACCAATAAAAGATGTTGGAATCAACAGCACGATAACCAACGCCTGATACAGACTTTCAAACAGCATTGCGCATATCCAGAATATTATCACGGCTATCAGCCCTATAAGCCAGTACTGCGTTCCGTCATCATCATACGAACCGTATGTCCTGTCTATGCATCTGAATCCGACAGGGAACAAGTTGTTGAACTTTTCTGTCACCTGCTTGATATACCTGCTTGTATAAGTATAAGACCCAAGCACATTGAACGCAACTCTCAACACATATTCCTGCTTCTCGCGAGGAATGCAGTTCTTTGCCTCGCGCCTGCAGATGTTCATGAAGTCGCTCGGACGGATCTCCTTGTCAGCCACTCTGATGAAGGAGTTCTCCATCTGCCACAAGTCATATTCATGCATGTCCGTAGGACGAACTACCGCATGTGTGCCGAATGCACTGTTGGCTTCATCCCCTTTTCGGCTGATGGCTATGTCACCGGCATCTGTCTCTGACAGCATGCTTCTCAGTGAAGAATGAATATCTCTCACGCTTACACTATCAACAGCAAGCATTCTCTTGTCGTACTCCATGTACAGTTCATCTTCCTGTCGCTCATGTCCAGGAGTCTCTATTGCAATGTCCGTAACCCTCGCATTACTCCTAAGCGTCCTGCACATATCTTCCGCATATCGGTACAGCCTGTCATAGTCATAGCCAGCAATCTCAATGCTGTTTGAACGGTACTGAAGGTTCAGCGAATTGCTGAAGCCCCTATCGCTCACACCGTATGTGCTCCAGTCCGCTCCACCTATAGTGATAACCTTTCCGATCACCTTGTTTTCAAGCAAGTATGGAAAACCCTCATGCAGCGCATCCTCCTTGAACTCCACTGTGATATGTGCGCCCCAAGAACTGACATTAGTCTCATATCGCTTTATCTTGCCAAACTGCGAGAGAAATGCCTCCACCTCCTTAACCTTGTCATTCAGTTCATGCACACTTCCTCCGAGAGGCATCTGCGCTCTGATGTTCAGTTTCATCTCTTCATCCTTAGGACGGAAAGTATTTGAGTCAAGGCAGTCAATGAACAACTTTAGCGCACCACTAAATGTGCATGCCACAAACAACAGCAACACCCAACGCCATACCCTATGCTGGCATATTGCTATGTACTTCTTATAGGCATTTGTAAACTTGACGACCTTGCGTATCTGGGATATATGACCACTTGCACGACTGCTGTAGTTCATCTGGCTAACCAATGCAGGCGCAAATAGAAGTGCTACAATAAGTGCCACACCAAGGTTTATCATCACAATGATAGAGAAGTCGCGAAGGTCATGTCTGAGGTAGTCTGGCAGCCAGAACACAATGACCAGCGAGCCTATCGTAGTGAGCATGGCAGCAAGAATCCCGAGAAAAGCCTTGCGGTCATGATAATAGCTGTAATGGTCAACCATGACAATGGTAGAGTCAATGATAATGCCGAGTGACACCGTGATACCCGCCATTGAGAACGGATGAAGCCTTATGTCAAGAAGCCAGTATGCAATGACAGCCATAAGGATGTTAGCCGCAAGCGTTATGGATATTATGGCAAGATACTTCCAGCTCATCCTGCTGCTGAGCCAAACAAACAGCAGAAGAATTGCAAGATTAATGGCAGAACGCTGCACAAGCGTGTTGAACTCCGACATCTGTTCCTCTGCCCTGTCGTATGTAAGCTTGAAAACCATGGGTGGACATTCTGCCAGACGCTTTGCCTCTTTAGAAGTATTGACAATGCTAGCGTCCTTATCCGCATATACATTTATATATATGGTGTTCATTCCGTTCACCCTGTAATAGCTGTCTGGCTTTTTCTGCTTTAGCTCACAGGATGCAAGGTTGTTCAGATAGATAATCTTCCCATCTACGGTCTTGACTGGCATTTTCTCCAATTCAATGTTCTCGCCTGATGTATATAGCAGAAGAGGCACAATAACCCTCCCCCCTTCCGTACTGACGCTTCCGACAACATCTTCACGGCCGGAAAAACTTCTCACGGCTTCGGCGATGTCACTGCCATACACACCATACCTTGCAAGTTCCCCTGCATCGTATGAGATCTCCATGTAGCGACTTGTGCCACCAGTGACATCCACATGATGAACTCCTTCCAGACGTTCCATCCTTGGCTTAACCTCTCTCTCCACTATCTGGCGTATCTGCTCGTCCGGCATATCTGCATTTACCTGGTATGACAGTATATGCTTCACTTCGTTCTCGTCGCTCCTTCCAGTATCTACCTCTCCACCAGAAAGCACCGGGTATGACACTCCTTCGGGAAGCTTGCTTCTTATCTGGCGAAGAAGAGAGGCGATTTCAAACTTTACCGATGACACGTCTGCTTGTTTCTTTAATTGCACAGTAACCCGTCCCGAACCGAACTCGCTGACAGAGGACACGCTCTCCACTCCCTTAACCGAACTGGCAAGGGCTTCTATCCTTGATGTGACATTCTGCTCGACCACCTTGGCTGCAGCACCCTGCCACCAGTAGGCAATGGTGAGTGTCTTGCCTTGCTCGGGTCTCGGTTCGCTTCCTATGTCGAGTTTTGTAGTCAGAGCAGCTCCGATGACCATGAGAATGCACATTGTCAGCAATATGGAGAAAGAATGTTTCATGCTGATTTTTCCCTATAGATGATGTAATACATAAGTGGAACGAAATACAGACTGACAAGTGTTCCTGCTGCCATACCGACTATAAGTGTCAAGGAGAGCGGGAACTGGAGTGCAGACCCCATGTCTCCACGATGCAGGAACGGAATGATTGCAAGTATGGTTGTCAGCGATGTCATGACGATAGGCTTCAGTCGCCTGTGCCCAGCCATCATTATCGCTCTTAGCAGACTGACATTCTCTTGTCTCCTGAGGTTGTTGATCGTGTCAACCTTCAGAATGGAGTCATTTATTATGATACCGCTCATGACAACGAGTCCTATCATGGACATAAGGTTGAGCGATTCTCCAAACGCAAAGAGGACGAGCATCACGATGCAGGCATCTATCGCTATCTCTGCGAGGATTATTCCTGGCTGTACCAGACTCTCGAACTGAGCGGCAAGAATAAAATACAGAAGCAATACGGCAACAAGCAGTACCATTGCAAGCTCTCCAACCATGTCACGGCTTGCAAAGTAGTTTCCAGTGAATGAAGCCTTGAATGCCTTGCCAAGACTTTTCTCGCTATCAGTTTCTAATTCTTTTACATACTTGATGATGTCTTTTATTTCATTGTCATTTGCGTGATCTATCTTTATTGGCGCATATTCTCCTTCTGTGCCTGCACTCAGCCTCTTGAAGTCTTCTCCGCGTGACTGGGTAAGGAGATAATGCAGCGGTATATCTACACCTTCGTTGTTGGTGATGGTATTAGAGAGGAGTTGCATGCTTTCATCCATGTCCATTCCATTCATGCCGAATGCCATGTTGTAGAAGGAAGCATCATCCTCAGTGCTGCCAGTCTTCTGTTCACCGTAGCCAATCTTCACAGGCACGCTTTCTCCTCCGCTACTGATTTCGTAAATGCGGTTGCTGCTAAGTAGTTCTTTTATCCTGCCGTACAATTGCTGGTATGTAACCTTGTAATAAGCCATCTGCTCTGGTTCTGCGGCAAAGCGTATATTAGCTTCGGTAGATACAGGCTGAATCCCCAGATGCGGGAAATGACTACGCAGGGAGTCTGTGACTGCTTGCACTTCATCTACAGACGGACGTCCTCCCTCTTTCATTTGGAGTCTTATTTCAAGGTCTGGCATGTCGGTAGAGAATATCATGTCGAACACACTGGCGGCAATGCCGTATTCCACTTTAGCATCAAGATAATGCGTGCTCACAAATGACGATATTATATGTTTTACGCTGTCAAGGGATTCTGCCGACTTAGTCTTCATGTAGCATACGGCTTCACTGCCAGTGATGTCTCTTGTATGCGGAAGCATGAAATCCTGCACACCTGACATTGTTGTGCTAGCTTCAAGGCTTTTTGATACAGATCCAAGTATCTCTCGCATTCGTCTGTCATTCTCCTCTGGTGTTATGCCTGAGTTCCAGTCTATGTAAAGAAGGGTGTCATCATGGGATATCTGTGGCATTCTTTCCTTGCGCATGAAAGGAAAGACAACTGTTATCAACACAACGGAAGCGACAAATCCCAAAATGACAGTTTTTTGATGTCTGAATACAAGTGACATTCCTCTTTCGTAGGCTTTTGTAA
>JAKSLL010000076.1 GCA_024401215.1 Bacteroidaceae bacterium | reverse complement strand
TGTCAAACTATATCTTTCAACACCAATATGGAAAGAATGGAATATTAAGGCTATGCCTGCTAAATAAGACATAAATACCAAAGGCATGCATAGGTATTCATACGACCCACTGTTCTTTCAAATCGAGAGCAACAGCTTTCGGTGACTATCACAAATTCCACGAACCTTCAGTTTGGCATAACCAATGATGCAGGTTAGGGTATTATCCATCATCAATTCTTTACAACCAATTCGAGTTTCTCTGACTTTGTCCTTGCTTTGAGCCACTCCTGCATTGTTTTCATCTTATCTTTAGAAATAGCAGAAGACTGCACGATAGTTACAAGGCATACGGTATCTGGCGAAACAGTATCATTTGAATGCTCATACACAGCATAGTTAATTGAAAAAGATTTCACCATAGGATATAGAGATGCAAACTCTTTACGCATATCCTTCGCCATTTCCTCATATTGCTTTCTTGCATGAAGCTGCTCATTCAGCATAGCAATTTCATTTTCAAGTCCTTCAATTGTTTCCTCCTTTCTGTCGTATATTTCAGAAAGCACATCAGACTTGAGAGCCTTGACATCTATATCTGGTCGGTTGCTTGAACCTTGAATTATCGACACCTTAGAATCGCTTATTCCACTATAAGCCTTAATCATCTCCTTCGCCTTGGCAATGCTGTCTTGTGATACTTCTTTGCCAAGAATCACTACTTGAATTTTTCTATCTTCATAATTGATGTCTGTCTGAATAATCTTTGTACTATCAAAATTCACATTATCATTGATGTAAGCATTCACAGAACGGACATAAAGAGCTTCTTGTACAATTTTGAAAGTAAGATAAATAGAAGGGAGGAACGTACAAATTGCTATTATCAGGACATACGCACCAGTCTTCTTCTCAACAGCAGGATTGACATATTTCTTCTGACTAAACTTAAAATACTTGACACCTAAATATGTCGCCAGTGCAATGAACACCGTATTGATGAAGAAAAGATAGAATGCACCTAAAAAAAACTGCCATTTCATAGTTGCTATTCCATATCCCGCCGTACAAAGAGGTGGCATAAGGGCTGTAGCTATTGCAACACCAGGCACAACATTACCTTTTTCTTTCGCACCCAAAGCAACAACGCCAGCAAGTCCACCGAACAAAGCAATCAACACATCATAAATATTTGGAGATGTTCGTGCAAGCAACTCTGACTGAGCCTCAGTAATTGGTGTACACAAGAAATATATGGTAGCAGTAACAACTGACACACCTGTTGCCAGAGCATAATTCTTCAATGAGCGTTTCAGCAAGTCAAAATCCTTTATTCCAATACTGAAACCTATTCCAATAATAGGCCCCATCAAAGGGCTAATAAGCATCGCACCAATAATTACGGCAGTAGAATTGGTATTCAAACCAAGACTTGCGATAAAAATCGCGAAAATCAGCACCCAGAGGTTAAAGCCCTTAAAGCTCACACCCTTTTCCACATTTTCAACTATCTCAATCTCATCTTCATGAGTTACCGCTATAGAAAACTTTCCAAGTAAATCCTTTATATTCATTTTTTATATGTTTAATCATCAATGAAAGGACATCTACAAACCTTTAGAAGGTAACATCCATCACATAAATTCAGAAAAATGCAATGCAAATATATTATTTATTTTCAATTCAAACTAATTTTGCCATATCAAAACGGCAAAAAACGATTCATAAGTAGATTTAGACACACACAATCCCTTTTTGAAGCCTAATTTTGTGACATCAACCAATTATTTGTATATTTGCAATATAATCTACAATTCAACTTTCGTTCAACTTGGAGATTAAAGTGGAGCTTGCGTTATCGCTTGCGCTTTCGCAGAAAGAAACTTGTATCTACAATTTTTGAACACCACTTAATAAAAACTAACTAACAGAAAACCTCACAATGATACACTTCGATTCCGACTATATGGAAGGCGCTCACCCCAAAGTGATGCAACGACTACTCGAAACAAATCTTGAACAGACGCCTGGATACGGGAAAGACAGTTATTGCGAACAGGCGAAAACTCTGATAAGGAAAGCATGCGGAAATGACACCCTTGACATACATTTCCTTGTGGGAGGGACACAAGCCAACACCATTGTCATTGACGCCTTACTCAATCATCACGAAGGTGTGCTTGCAGCAGAAACCGCCCATATCAATGTTCACGAATCGGGAGCGATAGAATCATGCGGACATAAAGTATTGCAGCTCCCCTCGCATGCAGGAAAAGTTGATGCAGGAGAAGTTCAAGAGTTCATCACCAAATTCTACGAAGATGAGACGTATGAGCACATGGTAGCTCCTGGCATGCTGTACATCAGTTACCCTACCGAATATGGTACACTATACACAAGAGAAGAACTCTCCAGACTTCATCAAATATGCCGCAATGCCAATATTCCACTGTATATTGATGGAGCTCGGCTTGGGTACGGATTAGCAAGCAATGCATCTGACATCACAATCTCTATGCTTCCAGCCTTATGCGACATTTTCTATATAGGAGGAACAAAAGTTGGCGCAATGTTTGGGGAATGCATCGTTGCAAACAATGGCTTGTTAAAACATTTCTTCCCCCTCATAAAGCAGCATGGAGCATTAATGGCAAAGGGCAGGCTTCTTGGCATACAATTCAGCACACTTTTTACTGATGGATTATATATGAACATCGCCAAACATGCTATTGAAATGGCGATGATTATCAAGAATGGCTTTATCTCAAACGGATACTCACCGTTCATTGACTCCCCTACCAACCAGCAATTCTTCACGCTTCCTAATGCCCTTATCGATTATCTATCATCTTTTGCGACATTTGAAATTTGGGGCAACAAAGGTGAACACGAGACTACAGTTCGTTTTGTGACAAGTTGGGCTACTCAGAAAGAACATGTTGAACTGCTGATAGGAAAACTCAATTCATATTCAAACAGATAACATCACTTATAACATTTCGGACATGAAACATATATTGAAAACCACAAAGTACGCAGCTGCAGCACTTTCCTTTTTACTTCCTACTGCTTTATTCGCTCAAGACAGTTTCTATCTCGGCACAGACATGGGATGGCTAACAGAATACGAATCACAGGGTTGGAAATGCTATGACAAAGAAGGAAACGAAAGAGAATGCATGTCGCTCATGGCAGACTACGGCATCAACGCTCAGAGAATCAGAGTATGGGTTGATCCAAGCGCACACGGCAACTGGTGCAACAAAGAAGATGTGCTTGTGAAATGCAAGCGAGCTCAATCGCTCGGACAGGATATAATGATAAACTTCCATTACAGCGACTGGTGGGCAGACCCTGCAAAACAAAACATCCCTGCAAAATGGATTGGCCACAATTTCAAACAGATGAAAAAAGATTTTGCCGAGCACACCACAGATGTGCTGCAATATCTCAAAGATAATGGCATAACTCCTAAATGGGTGCAAGTGGGCAACGAAACAAGCCACGGCATGTTGTGGAGTGTAAAGATGGATCCAAAAACAGGATGGGAATACAAAGACGAAAACGGAAGGACCGTCATCACAGAATCGATGGGGCATCTCGACAGAAACCCACAACAATATGCTGGATTCTTCAAGGCTGGATATGAAGCTGCAAAGAAAGTTTTTCCTGACATAAAAGTTATTGTCCATCTTGACAACGGCTTTGACAACGCTCTTTACAACAAGAATCTTGACACAATAATAAAATATGGCGCAAAGTTCGATATCATAGGAATGTCTATCTACCCATACTGGAGCATTGAGGCGAAACGCGAACCTGACGCAGAGACAACCATAAGTGACTGCATTAAAAACATCAATCTTGTGAGCAAGAAATATGATGTTGATGTCATCATCACAGAAACAGGATTTGAAGTTGACGAAAAGCATCCAGAAGTCATGCTTGAAGGAAGAAACCAACTGCGCAGACTCATCCGCGAATGCAAAACGCAGACAAATGGCAGATGCAAGGGAGTGTTCTACTGGGAGCCAGAATGTCGCCCGCGCCAATACAAATTAGGAGCATTCACAAGTGACGGACGGCCAACAGCCATTATGGATGGATTCAGAGAAACGAATCCGCAAGACACATTAACAGCTAATCATCCCGAATACCTCCCATCAATGAAAAAAGGAGATATTGCACCAGATTTCACGGCTAACGACACCATAGGCAACAGTTTCAGCCTCAGTTCATACAGAGGCAAGTATGTTGTCTTGGACTTCTGGGCAACATGGTGTGGCGACTGCAGAAAAGAAATACCGCATCTGAAGCAACTCCATAAGGAATACAAAAATCTATGCATTGACGGCATTCCTGTGGAATGGCTTAGCATGAGTTTCGACACCAATGAAACAGCATGGAAAAACGTACTTAAAAAGGAGCAATTCGACTGGAATCAAATCAGCATTTTAAAATCCACAAGAGAGGACCCTACTTTCAAACTTTACAGCCTTCATTGGATTCCTGCTTTTTTCGTTATCGAACCAGATGGACGCATCGCAGGAACAGCGATTACGACAAACGGCTTGAGAAATATCATTGAAAATCTGAAATAGAGAAGAGCACACCTACATTTATATGCTGTAGTTGACTCAACCCAAAAGGGTTGCCACTCGTTATTACGAAAATGGCAACCCTTATCGTTTTCCACCTATCCTATCAGCCTAATTCTGGCTGCGGAGTGCTGTCGCGGTACCAATCCGCATACATAATATAATGCTGAGCGATTCCTATGTTTAGTTCTTTTGCCTGCTCAGGGTCAACCTTCTTAATAAACTTAGCAGGCACCCCACCCCACAGTTCACCATCACCAACAACAGTGTTTTTCAACACTAATGCACCAGCAGCAATAATGGCGCCCTCACCAATCACAGCATTATCAAGCACGGTTGCCCCCATACCAATCAAAGCTCCACTCTTGACATTGCATCCGTGCAAGGTGACATTGTGACCAATCGTAACATCATCGCCAATCTCAATTGCAGCCTTCTTATAAAGAGTGTGAAGGCATGAACCATCCTGGATGTTCACTCTATTACCTATTTTGATATAGTTCACATCGCCACGTACAATGGCATTAAACCACACCGTACACTGGTCACCCATCTGTACGTCACCAACAATAGTTGCATTCTCGCTGAAATAGCAATCCTTACCCCATTTTGGTGTAAGGCCACATACTGTTTTTATCAAAGCCATAATTATTCCTTTTCTTTTTAGTGACACAAAGATAACAACTTAGAATGACAATCATCACATATCATATATAAAAACCACTCCCCAATAATAACATTTCATTATTTTTGCATAATTTCTTTGCTGATATAATTTATTTAAGTACTTTTGCATCATATTGTATCACGGGGTGCTGAGAAATCGGCTGAGATCATACCCATTAAACCTGTACAGGTAATGCTGGAGCAGGGAAGAATGACATAAGTCAAGCCCCTATTTCATACATTTCATTTGTATGGCATAGGGGATTTCGCTTTCTGCAAAGTGCTTCCGTGATTCTTTTCATCTTATTAACGGAAACATATAATGAAAGTTAAGATTAACAACAAGGAAACAGACATCGAAGCTGCAAATCTGCAACAGCTTTCTGAAGAAATACAATTACCAGCCAAAGGTGTAGCTGTAGCTATCAACAACAAAATGATTCCTCGTTCTGAATGGGAATCAGCAGCAATCACAGAAGACGCAAATATAGTAATCATCAAAGCCGCTTGCGGCGGATAGACTCTTATGCTTCAATTCATAAGTCATTACACAGATAAGCATACATATCTTGACTCAATCAAGATGGCTTTAGAGGGCGGCTGCAAATGGGTTCAACTGAGGATGAAGGATCACACCACAGAGGAAATACGACCCGTTGCTATCGAGGCGCAAATACTCTGCAGAAATGCAGGCGCTACATTTATTATTGACGACAATGTGCTGTTAGTGAAAGAACTGAATGCAGACGGAGTGCATCTCGGCAAAAATGACATGCCGATTTCAGAAGCAAGAAAAATACTCGGCGAGGACTTCATCATAGGAGGCACAGCCAATAGCTTCGAGGATGTCATGCGACATTATAATGACAGTGCCAACTACATCGGCTGCGGCCCTTTCCGCTTCACAACAACCAAAAAGAACCTCTCAGAGATACTTGGTGCTAACGGATACAAGGATATAGTCAATTCGATGAGAGCCAACAATATCGACATCCCTATTGTTGCAATAGGCGGCATCACTTTCAATGATATCCCAACCATAATGAGCACAGGAGTGAATGGGATTGCTCTCAGCGGCACAGTCCTTAGAGCAGACAACCCAGTAAAAGAAATGGAGCGACTAATAGCAATGGTGGGAGCATGATCATCAGCAAGAAACAAATTAAACAACATATTATATATGGAAAAACTTATTATTGCCGGAAGAGAATTTAATTCACGCCTCTTCCTCGGCACAGGCAAATTCAACAATAATGCATTGATGGCGGAAGCAATCAAAGCATCAGAGACAGAGATGGTGACTGTAGCCATGAAGCGTATTGAACTTGACGACAAGCAGGACGATCTCCTGTCTCACATCACTCAGAACCAAGGCATCCAACTGCTGCCAAACACAAGTGGAGTGCGCAACGCAGAAGAAGCAGTATTCGCGGCTCAAATGGCAAGAGAAGCTTTCGGCACAAACTGGCTCAAACTTGAGATTCATCCAGACCCCCGCTATCTTCTCCCAGATTCTATTGAAACATTAAAAGCAACAGAGCAGCTCGTGAAACTTGGCTTTGTTGTACTTCCATATTGCCAAGCAGACCCTACACTCTGCAAGCATCTTGAAGAGGCTGGAGCAGCCACTGTCATGCCACTTGCCGCTCCTATCGGTACAAACAAAGGTCTCCGCATGAAGGATTTCCTCCAGATTATCATTGAACAAGCAAATGTGCCTGTTGTAGTAGATGCAGGCATAGGCGCTCCTTCGCATGCTGCAGAAGCTATGGAAATGGGAGCAGACTGCTGCTTGGTCAACACAGCTATTGCTGTTGCTGGCGACCCAGTACAGATGGCAATAGCATTTAAGGATGCTGTAATCGCTGGCCGACGTGCATACGAAGCAGGCTTAGGAGCCATAGCTGATTGCGCAGAAGCTTCAAGCCCACTTACAGCTTTCTTAAATTAATTAATTCAAGTTTCTTTCTGCGAAAGCGCAAGCGATAACGCAAGCTTCACTTGATATGGAAGTTAAAGAAGTTAAGGAAGTTAAAGGAGTTAAAGACGTTACTGTAGCTGCTGGTATCGTCTTTAACTTCCTCAAGCGACGAAGGAGATAACTTCTTTAACTCATCACAGGTAAGCAAGTTAAGAACTTATATTAAAAATAAAGAAGTTAAGGAAGTTAAAGGCGAATGTGTTGCTTCCTTACTCCCTCGTAAAAATCATGAACATTTTATAATAATGACTTATAGTTTTGAAAATGTTATTGCTTGGCAAAAAGCACATGCATTTGTTCTGGAAACATACAAGGCGACTCGACATTTTCCCGAAGAAGAGAAATATGGACTTACTTCGCAATTTCGCAGAGCTGCAGTTTCTATAGAAGCAAATATAGCAGAGGGATATAAAAAACTTAGCAAAGCTGACAAACTAAGATTTTTCAACATTTCGCAAGGTAGCATAGAAGAATGTAGAGATTATTTAATTCTTTCAAGAGATTTGAATTATATAAATTCTTATGAATTTGCCACCTTGTATGCATGCATTGAGGAATCAAGTACATTCCTTAACTTGTATTGCAAAGCAATCGTGGAAAATAGAGGTGTAAAAGATGAAATTTAGTTTTCATTCGTCTTAATCTTCCTTAACTTCCATCATTCGTCCTTAACTTCCTTAACTTCTTTAACTTCTTTAACTTCTAAAATTCCTAATAAAAATGCCACAAGACAACAAAGCATACGCAAAAAGGGAAAAAGCATACATGCAGGGGCGTCTTTTTCCATTCATCAAGGTGGGAATGACAAAGGTCAACCTTACCCCTACAGTGATAAAAGATGAGCGCGGCATTCCTCACACAGAGGAGAATGCGCCTGTTTACATCTATGACACAAGTGGTCCTTTCTCGGATCCAAACATCGAGGTTGACCTCAAGAAGGGTCTTCCAAGAATGCGTGAAGAATGGATTCTTGAAAGAAACGACACAGAGCAGCTAAATGAAGTGACAAGTGAGTATGGCCGACAGAGACTAGCAGACCACTCGCTTGACAGTCTTCGCTTTGAGCATATTCAACTGCCCCGCCGCGCCCAGAAGGGCAAGGCTATCACACAGATGGCTTATGCCAAGGCAGGAATCATAACTCCAGAAATGGAGTATGTTGCTATTCGCGAGAACATGAACTGCGAGGAACTTGGCATTAAAAGCCACATCACTCCGGAGTTTGTTCGTGACGAAATTGCAAGAGGAAGAGCTGTGTTGCCAGCCAACATAAACCACCCAGAAAGCGAGCCAATGATTATCGGCCGTAACTTCCTCGTAAAGATTAACACAAACATAGGCAACTCTGCCACAACTTCAAGCATAGAGGAGGAGGTTGACAAGGCTGTATGGTCATGCAAGTGGGGAGGTGACACTCTTATGGATCTCTCAACAGGAGCAAACATACACGAGACACGAGAATGGATTGTGCGTAACTGCCCTGTACCAGTAGGAACAGTACCTATTTATCAAGCACTTGAGAAAGTGAACGGACGAGTTGAGGACCTCACTTGGGAAATTTACAAAGACACTCTTATTGAACAATGCGAGCAAGGTGTTGACTATTTCACCATCCATGCTGGTATCCGCCGTCATAATGTTCATCTCGCAGACAGTCGTCTTTGCGGCATCGTAAGCCGTGGCGGCAGTATCATGAGTAAATGGTGCCTCATTCACGACAAGGAGAGTTTCCTTTATGAGCATTTCGATGACATCTGTGATATTGTGGCTCAATACGATGTTGCACTTTCACTTGGTGATGGCCTTCGCCCAGGATGTACAGCAGACGCAAATGACGCAGCACAGTTTGCAGAACTTGACACAATGGGTGAACTCGTAACTCGTGCCTGGGATAAGAACGTGCAGGCATTCATCGAAGGACCAGGACACGTGCCAATGCACAAGATACGAGAAAACATGGACCGTCAGCTCGACCATTGCCACGAAGCTCCATTCTACACCCTCGGTCCTATCGTGACAGATATTGCTCCTGGCTATGACCACATTACAAGTGCTATTGGCGGTGCCCAAATCGCATGGTTCGGCACAGCTATGCTCTGCTATGTCACACCAAAAGAACATCTTGCACTGCCTAACCGTGAAGATGTAAGAGTGGGTGTCGTAACTTACAAGATTGCAGCCCACGCAGCTGACCTTGCAAAGGGACATCCTGGGGCACAGATTAGAGACAACGCATTAAGCAAAGCGCGCTTTGACTTCCGATGGAGAGATCAATTTCACCTCTCGCTCGACCCAGAGCGTTCTTTACAGTATTTCGAAGAAGCAGGTCATACAGACGGAGAATACTGTACAATGTGCGGACCTAACTTCTGTGCAGCAAAGCTGACACACGACCTAAGAAAGTTGAAGTAATGACACCTGAACAAAAACGAAGGTATAACCGTCATCTCATTCTTGACGGAATAGGAAAGGAAGGGCAGGAGAAACTACTATGCGCCAAGGTTCTTATCGTCGGTGCGGGAGGATTAGGCTCTCCTATTGCCCTATATCTCGCAGCAGCAGGTGTTGGAACCCTCGGTATCGCGGATGGAGATGTCGTCTCCCTCACCAACCTGCAGAGACAGGTTATACATAAAACCGTGGATGTGGGAAAGCCAAAGGTAGATTCTGCAGAGAGGGCTATTCGAGAACTTAACCCCGATGTCAAGGTTGTGAAGTATGACGCATTCCTTTCTGAAGACAGCATAGCAGACATTGTACGACAGTATGATTTCGTTATTGACGGTACAGATAACTTTGCTATAAAATATCTCATCAACGATGCTTGCGTGATGGAAGGCAAAGCTTTTTGCATGGGTGGAATAAACCGATTCAACGGCCAGCTCATGACACACGTTCCAGGAACAGCATGCTATCGATGTCTTTTCCCGGAGCCTCCTGCTTATGAAGAAGTCGAGACATGTTCTGTCACAGGAGTTCTGGGCAGCATAGCGGGTATATGCGGCACATTGCAAGCTACCGAAGCTATAAAGTATATCACAGGTGCAGGTGAACTGCTGACTAACACTTTACTCACATTCGATGCACTTACAATGCAGTTTAACAAACTTGAGTTCTCCCACAACACAGACTGCCCTATGTGTGGGGATGAGCCATCAATAACAGAACTGAAGGAATACGCTTTCAGTCCTTGTGCAAAAAACAAATAACAAAATGTTTAGCGACGAATTAAAGAATATAAGTTGGGAAGAGACCACAGAGCGTATTGCTCACATGACCGATGCTGATGTGCGAAGAGCACTCGGCAAGCAACATTGTGATGTAAATGACTTCATGGCGCTCCTCTCTCCTGCTGCTGAGCCTTACCTCGAGCACATGGCAAGATTGAGCCGTAAGTACACAGAGGAAAGATTCGGCAAAACAATGTCAATGTTCATACCGCTCTATATCACCAACTCATGTTCCAACTCATGTGTCTATTGCGGATTCCACCGCGAAAACCCAATGGCACGCACCATACTCACACCTGAGCAAATAGAGAATGAGTATAAGGCGATAAAAAAACTGGCGCCATTTGAGAACATACTGCTTGTGACAGGCGAGAATCCTGCAAAAGCTGGTGTTCCATACTTGGCCAAGGCAATCGACATTGCCAAGAAGTATTTCTCAAATATCAAGATAGAAGTTATGCCTCTATCTGCTGAAGACTATAAGGAACTGACTCATCATGGATTAAATGGTGTCATCTGTTTCCAAGAGACCTATAACCGTGAGCATTACAACATCTATCACCCTCGAGGGATGAAGTCTAAGTTCGAATGGCGATGCGACGGCTTTGACCGTATGGGACAGGCTGGAGTGCATAGCATTGGCATGGGTGTGCTCATCGGACTTGAAAAGGAATGGCGAACAGACGTTACTATGATGGCACACCATCTCCGTTATCTGCAGAAGCATTACTGGCGAACTAAGTATTCTGTCAACTTCCCTCGAATGCGCCCTGCACAAAATGAGGGATTCCACCCTAACTGCTATATGACAGACCGCGAATTGGCACAGGCCACATTCGCCATGCGCATTTTTGACCATGATGTTGACATTTCATATTCTACTCGCGAACCAGCATTCATCCGCGACAACATGTGCACTCTCGGAGTAACGACAATGTCGGCAGAATCGAAGGTCAACCCAGGAGGCTATCACACTTACCCTCAGGCATTGGAGCAGTTTACTGTCAGCGATGAACGTACTGCTGTTGAAATCAACCGTCGTCTCAAGGAACTTGGCCGTGAACCAGTATGGAAAGACTGGGACGCATCTTTCGACTTGATTGGCAAGACAGCGAAATAGTTCTTATCGCAATATGACAATCGTAATAACACTTCCTACATTTATCGTTGGAGAAGCAGAGCGCATAGCCCAGCTTCTCCAACGAAAGGATGTGGACCACATTCACATACGCAAACCCCACTCTACAGAGGACGAGATTGAGGCATTGTTGAAAGAATTGCCTTCTGACCTGTACAAACATCTTGTGCTGCACGACCATCATCATTTAGCAGTTAAGTACAACTTACTGGGTGTGCATCTCAACTCTCGCAACCCACAGCCGCCGAAAGATTGGAAAGGAAGCGTCAGTCGCAGCTGCCACTCTTTACCTGAGATTATAGAATGGAAACCACGATGCGACTATCTCTCCCTCTCTCCTATCTTCGATTCGATATCCAAGCAAGGATACTCTTCGGCTTTCACTCACGAAGAACTGAAAAAAGCTGCAGAGGAAGGTATCATTGACAACAAAGTCCTCGCCCTTGGCGGGGTTACATTCAACAAATTAGATTATATTCGCTCGCTCGGCTTTGGCGGAGCTATGATATTAGGTGACGCATGGAAGTAATACTAAGCATTGCAGGCTCTGACTCTTCAGCGGGTGCAGGCATTCAGCAAGATTTAAAGACAATATCAGCATTAGGATGCTATGGAGCAACAGCAATAACAGCTATAACAAGCCAAAACACCATTGGCGTGCAAGGCGTCATGGCTGTGCCCGCAGAAGTAGTAAAATCACAAATCCACTCTGTCATGACCGACTTGAATGTCAGCGCAGTAAAGATTGGTATGATTCCTAACATTGAAATTGCAAAGGTCATTGTCGAATCACTCACAAGCTTCAATGGTTTTATTATATGCGACCCTGTGATGATTAGCACAAGCGGCACACAGCTGATGAATGATGACTGTGTGGAATACGTCATAGACAATCTGTTTCCCTTGTGTACACTCATTACTCCCAACATTCCCGAATCTGAGCGTATCAACAACAGATATTCTACTGCATACCTCATCAAGGGAGGGCATGCTGATGGGGAAGAAATGACAGATACGCTTTATCTAACAGACGGCTCATCACATACCTATTCAGAAAAGAGAATCGCGACAAAGAACCTTCATGGCACGGGCTGCACCTTATCATCTTCAATAGCATGCTATATGGCAAAAGGGAACAGTCTGCCTATGGCGGTGGCTAACGCAAAATCATTCATCAC
This sequence comes from Bacteroidaceae bacterium, assembly GCA_024401215.1. GTDB lineage: Bacteria > Bacteroidota > Bacteroidia > Bacteroidales > Bacteroidaceae > Minthosoma. The sequence goes on along the minus strand of JAKSLL010000076.1, from coordinate 7,697 downwards.
TAAAGCTATCTTGCGAGCAACAAACATTCAAATCGGCCACGGGAATGGTCCTTTATTATGTTTCGACAACAATTAGGGACTATATTTCAAGTTTGAAAAAGAGCCACAAAAAGCATACAAAAACTATTGACGATGCAAGAAAACATACGTTATTAAGTAGGTGATCAAAATTAGTTTTATAATAGATATACTCTATTTTGATGCAGATTACTATCTTCAGCTGAAGGAGCTATGCGGGCATAGTGACTGAGGATGAAGTAGTAAGGTGCGCAAAAGAGAGTATAGATATTAAGAATACACATACGAGGATGAACATATAAATAATTTTGATTACCTACTTAAGTTATTTTTTATCATCACTATACTTCGTATATCTTCAAAACAGAAGAGCAGCGTGTAACATTCGTAAAAAAAACACGATAGCAAACAAATTAATAAATAATTATTGTCAACCCTTTGTGTATTTTTCCTTAAATTTGCATCATTAAACTATTACATCTGTACAAAGAAATTTACCAAAAAGATGTAAAATTAGAATTATCCACAAAACAAATTAAAAAGAAAAAAGATTTAAGCATATAAAGCATATTATGAAAAAGGTTTTCTTATCATCAACGATTATACTTGCCCTCCTTTCATGTAATGGAAACACAAGTGGAGACGCTCCAAAAGATTCTGACTCTATCATTGCTGAAGAAACGCAGAACAAGCAGGCAGACAATACAGAAATGCCAACTTACAAAGTTATTGAAGGTATGAAGAGTTCTGAGATAAGCCACCTTGGCATCAAAGCGCACATAGAAGAAGGTAAAGTGTCTTGGACCGCAAACAGGGAGAAGTACCTCAAAGCGGGCGGCTTCCTTTTTGATGAGTTTTATCGAGAAACACAAACTGAACTTGAAACCGAACTCGACAAAGAGAAAGCCATAGGTGTGTATCTCTGTCAGATGGATGATATGGAAGCCATGATTATTGTTGGTTCTAATCACACAGTACACCTTGCTAATCTATCGTTCCAGCTCGGGCACATAGATTTCCATATCGGCAAGGTCATAGAAAACTTCGACGCCACAAAAATCGAGATGGACAAAAAGAAAAACGTAGCAGTAGCTTATGATAATAATGGAAATAAAAAGGAGATTGCTTTCACAAAGAACCTCCCTTACGACTGTGAATTTGAAAGCGGCAACAAGCACTACAACCTCTCAATGAGCAGCGTTTACACAATTAACCTCGATTTCGACTACGACACATACAGAGGCACATTCCGACAGCAAGGCAACAAAGTTATATATTCCTTCAATGAGGTTGTGAAAGGCGAATCCGCTCCTGAAACTCTTGAAAAGCCAATCACAGGTTCGTTCACTTACAACAGCGAAGACGAGACATTCACTTTTGGTGAAAACAAATTCGGAATTAGCAAAGGAACCCCTATAAGCTGTGAGATTTTCCCTATTTTCGGCTAACTTTAATAGATACCTTTAGATGAATATATTTGCGACACACATCATGATCACAGCTATGACACTTTGCTGCCACACACTAAATGCCATAGCAGACAACGATGACCTGAGCCCATTCACTATCGAAGGAATAGAAAAAAGTTCAGAATGGTTTGACTTTAATCCAGACAAGTTTGTATATTCAAAGCATGACATTGACGGTGACGGCACTCCGGAGCTTTTCATCCGAGAGAAGGAAAGAGAATACAACTATATTGCAATCTTCAACATTGAAAATGGCGAAGTAAATCAAATTACTGCTCGCACCTCAGGAGGTTACGAAGATTTCTCTTATTTTGACGATGGCTATGTTTACCATTACGAAGAACATACTGGTGGACTCACAAAGGGAGAAACTTACTACAAACTCAAAAATAGCAAAGTATATCTTATTGCAACCTGCATTATAGATCAGCAAAGCTGGGATGATGAAAAAATAGATATCACATATTCTCTGGAGATAAATGACAAATTGGTCTCAAAGAAAGAGAAAGAGTACTCAAAAGTGCTACCTAAAGGACAACAAACAAATGTGTACAATATAGATGATTGGCATGATTTCCCTGTAAAAAATGCCACATCAAAAAATATTGTAAGCACATTGAGCACAACAGGCACATCTGCAAATGACATTGTTCCGAAAGATTGGAAACATACTCAGTCTGCATATGGAGACCTCAACAAAGACGGGATCAAAGACCTGGTAATTCTCTCATACCCTAACGACAAATCAAAGATTATCCTCTGCGACAATGACAGGGAGGTGGACACTAACGAGCCTGTAATCGCCATCTATATCGGACAGCAAGACGGCACATATAAGCTCTGGAGAGAATGCAACAACATCATACCAGCCGACTCCGAATACATGTTTATAGAGAGTCCTGGCATTGAAATAAAGTCAAATGGCGTGTTGTGGGTATCATGGCAGGACTTTTACTCAATGGGCAGTTCAGACATCACTAAATACAAGAGGCTCTACCGATTCCAAAACGGAGATTTCTATCTTATCGGCAGAGAAGACAAGAGCCTCAGCCGTATGACTCTTGACGAGACAACCGTGAGTGTCAACTACATGACAAATAAAATGTACACACATATATTAAGATACGAAGGGCCTAATCCGAAAGACACGACAGAAGACATACCAGCAACTCCACTCACAAAATTTGGAGAATAATCACATCTGTCATAGAATGAAAAGATAAAACAAATAATATTCACTGCCCTTTTTTCTATGTGGATTCACACATACGAAGGGGCACAAAACTTGCTAATTATGAGATTTATTAAATCATCCATCATTGTAGCAATTGCTGCTATAATGTGGTCATTATCAGCACAATCTTACGCACAGTGCTGCAAAAAGAACGAAGTATGTGAGTCAGAAACAAAGTCATGCTGCTGCAAGAATGACAACCAGAAGAAAGAGCCTGTGAAAATGATTCTTGGTGCAGACTTTGGAAGTTCGACTGACGACCTTTTCACTTTGATGATGCTTCATCATTATATTGACGAAGGTCTCGTTGACCTCAAAGGCATCGTCGTAAACCGTATGGGCGACAAGAATGTTGGCGTTGTAGATATCTTCAACACTTATTATGGTCATGCAGACATTCCTATAGGTGTTGAGCGCAATGGTGTGAAGAACCCTCGCACGTTCATCCCATACAATGGAATCTGCGACCTCAAGGGCAAGGACAACAAGCCAATGTTCGAGCGTACTATCACAGACCCAAAGAAGTGCCTCGACGCTTACAAGCTCTACCGCAAGATTCTTAGCGAAGCAGAAAACCACTCTATCGTTTTGGTTGAGATTGGTTTTTCCACTGCACTTGCACAACTCATGCAGTCAGGAGCTGACGAGTATTCTTCACTTAGCGGACAGGAACTTGTATGCCTGAAAGTAAAAGGCATTTACATCCAAAGCGGACGTTTCGAACAAAATGACAGCCTCTGCGGATACAATATGCGCGCTGCTTCTAAGGAGTCAAAAATCTTCTATGACATGCTTCCAAAGAATGTTGACCTCAACATGTCACCAAGTATGGTAGGTGACGGCATGAACTATCTCCCAGAGGATGTTCTTGCAGACCTTGCTGATGTAGAAGTCAACCCTATCAAGGCTGTTTACGAAAACTACAAGTGCGACACAGGTCAGCGCATGTGGGATTCAAACTGCCTCGTTCAAGCTGTGTTAGGCGACTGCCAGTACAAGCTGTCACCTCGCGGATGGGTCACATTCGTTGACAAAGGCGAAGAGTCACTCATGCTTTTCAAAGAAGACAAGAATGGAAATGCACGTTATCAGATTGTAGGCGACACATACTTCAACACAGAGAAGTTGATGGACATACGCCGCCACAACCGTATGAAGAAGTGTGACAACTGCTGTAACAAATAATATTTAATGATTAGGGGGAGGCGAACTCCCCCTAATCTACATCAATAACATTCATCCAACATGAAGAAATATCTAATTATAGCACTAACAGCACTTGCAATAACTGCGTGCGACAACAAAAAGGCAGGTAATACTGATTCCTCCACAGACTCAACAACTATCTCTGCTACACAAAACGCAGAAAACGCAGAAGGAGAAATCGAAAGTCTTGATGATGACGAATACACTTATTTCAAGTACCAAGGCACATACACGCTCACTAACAAGCATTTCTTGAAAGGTTTCGAAGGAGAAGTCGCAATATACCATCCATGGGAAGATAAAGAAAACAACGGCATCATTGTAGCTTATAACAAACCTGAAGTACATGTAGGTGCTGGCGATGGAGCAAAATTCGATATTAAGATTTTCTTCAACCAAGTTGGCATGTGCGGTCGTGTTTATTACGAAAAGACAGGAGAAGATCTTAACCTCTGTGGATTAACCAAGGATGCTGAAATGAACTTAATCGATGACGAGAACGCGGATAAAATCGAATATCTTGTAGCCGTAACAGACCTCAACGCAGATGGTTATGACGAGGTGATTATCGCTGGTCGTTCTTTATATGAAGATGACATGAATTATTGTGGCGTTTCTGTGTATTCTTCCAAGACAAAGCAATGCCATTCTGTTGGAACAAGCGATATGATTCTTGGAGATGCGTTCATAGAGCTTAGCAACATATCTACATTCACAGCAGAGCGCCATCTTCGTGGCTTTTTCTACCAATGGACATGGTCAGAGAATGGCTTTACTGATGAATCAGATATCTAACAAGTTAGCTATCCGCTAAGCTGACATTTCAAGACTTTCTATAATTTCTAGATTGCCTAGACTTTCTAGATCTTCTAGGAATTCTAGAATTAACAAGAATTAGCTGAAGCTGAAGTAAACAGAAGTTAAAACAGCTTCAGCTAACTACAATAAACACTATAAACAAAAGCAGGTAATCATTGTATTGGTCACAATGAACACCTACTTATTAAGCCATAAAACAAATTACCCACATAAATATGAGGACACCAATATCAATAATATGCGCCGCACTAATCTTTAGTGCCTGCGACAATAATTCAGAAAAATCTGAAACTGATAACATACAGAACAACCTTCATTCTATATTCAAAGAAATAGGAAGCAACGAAACCAACAATTCAAAATCCAGCAAAGAGCAGAAATTGCCTTGCACAGAGCAGCAGGTAATGAACGCATGGAAGAAAGCTGCTGATGAGTTCGGAGTCGTAGCTGAAGAAAATCGTCCTGCGAAATACCTACTTCTGGATGTGGACAAAGACAAGACACCAGAGATATTTGTAACAAACGCAGGATTCACAGTTGCCATGACATGCAACAGCAGGATTCCAAAAGTTGTCGCAACATCTTTCGGCGAATTCTCCTCATTAGCCATTGCCAAAGATTATATTATCCACATCGAAGAAGATGGACGCAATGCAGACTGGGGATCAAAGGGGTATTACCACATACACAAGAGTGAAGTAGATTACATTCTTTACTCATCAACAGAAGGAGACGAAGATGACAGCAATGCTCCAGCAACAACAACATACTCTTTTGATGAACTATTTGAAGGTGTGGGCGAAATGAGCGCAGACATAGCTAAAGGCTATCTGCCAAAGGATGCTCCAACACCTCTAAAAGAATACACCACATGGTCAACAATAAATCAACAATAAATTTATAAGACATCATGAAAACTTTAATAACAATCTTAACTTTCTGCCTATGCTCCCTTCATGCATTGTCGAACAATAAGTTCTACGCATGGAGAGGAATGCTAAACAATGAAATATCTTTCCGACTTGACTTAGAAGAGAATGATGAAGGACATGTGATCGGAGAGACTACATACTATCGCAAGAATGGGAAAATCGCTACCATAAAGATTTTCGGAGAATCATTGGACATGGAAGATGAAGATGAAGACAAAACATACCATACTCTCATCTTACCAGAATTCAATAAAACAAAAATCTGCGGTGTTTTCAATATTGTTTTAGAAAACGGACATTTCAAGGCTGGCAGATGGGTGTATAAGAACAAAGAACTTCCTATCACAGAAGTGGAGAGTGTCAGCCTATCCACACACGGTCATTCATTCATAAAACCTGTTTCTGTCACAAACGCACAAGGATATTATGAATTTTCATACGAATCAGACAACGAAAGCATGCCTGAATACGGAGGTACGGCACAAATCATCACAAGAGGCGACAATATAGGTTGGAGCATGAGCCAAGTGACGCCAAACATCGCTGATGCAAGCGGTCGTAACAGCGACACATGGGGCAATCGATTCGTCTTCAGAATATCTAATGCATGCTATTGTACATACACCTACAAAGAATGTCTCTATGTCAAAAGACTCGACCCAGAAACAGGACCATGCGAGGATTTCGGCCATAATGCTGATATTACTGGAGTGTACATCGCTACCGAAAAATCGCTTGAAGGCGACATTCTTAGCACATTCGACGAAGAGGATGAATTCAGCAAAACTCTTCCATGCACAGTATTCGAACTTAACGACGCATGGAAAGAAAGTGTAAATGGCGAGGAAACTTACCCAGACAAGGTGCTGACTATAGACCTTGATAACGACGGAAAGATGGAAATCATAGCACAATACGACCATACTTTCTCTGAGCTATACGAAGTTAGTGAAGACAAAGTGGCGGTGTTCAGCTGCAACGATGGAGAACTCCAGAATATTGCTACAGCATCAGGCAGTGAAGAAATAATGAGCATCTTCGAGAATGTTGTGATTATCGACAAAGACTATTGGACACAATACTTTGGCATCAGCAACAGCTCTGCAAGCTATAATATCACAAGAATCAGAGAAAACAAAAAGGCTGATTACTCTATCAACCTAAAAACAATAAAGGAGAAAGATGTGTATAAACACTATCTTCGTAAAGATATTGACAAAAAAGCCACTCCTGTAAAAAGGTTAAAAGGATGGAGAACCATACCAGGAAGTATAGAAAGAAACGCAACAGCCCCAAGAGGATAACCATTATATTCATCTCGCTACACAGATAATTCAAAATTTAAAATAACACACTACTCTATGAATAAGATTTTCTTAACATCAATTTCCATGCTTGCAATTATGTCATGCGGAAATGGAAACTCAAACAATTCGGACGCTAACGAACAAATTGAGAATGACTCAACTGTTACAGAACAAAAGCAAGACGACGCAACAGCTTCAAATACTTCTGACCTCTTGATGGACGAACTTAAAGGTGCAGTCAAGAAAGTTGTAACCTCATCTGACAACTGTGACGAGAATGGTGACACATCTAATTCTTACTACACAGAAAAGACAATAAAAGCGTACACAGAAGAAGGGTATTACGACGAGACAGATTCTGAATTTAACTGGCGCCTGGGCATGCCCAAAATCAAGAGAAATGAAAAAAAGCAAGTTGCAAGCGTTTCTTGGTTTGTCAGCGACTATGGATGCGATGTGATCCAGACATATACTTACGATGAAAACGGAAGACCTAAAAGCATGCACGATTCCGGCATAGAATCAGAGGACAATGTAACTTACTTCTACGACAGCAAAGGCAACCTGATAAAGACAACGCACAAGGGAAGGTCAGAATGTTCTTCAACAAAAGCAACAAAAGAATACAAAATATTGGAGACCGACGAAAAAGGCAACTGGACACGCCGCATTATCAAAGGCACATACGAATATGGAGATCTGGACACAAACA
>JAKSLL010000075.1 GCA_024401215.1 Bacteroidaceae bacterium | reverse complement strand
TCTGTGACAAAACATTATAAAAAAATCCATTATCTTCAAAATCATAAGCATAACATAGACTGCCTATGATAAATGATAATAATATTAGTACCGATCTTTTCATAATAATAGCATTTATTGTTAGTTCTTAATTTCTTTTTCTTTAACAAATATCCTATGCCGCAAATTCCTATAATAATCACGGGCACAACCTAAAAACCTTATAAACACTTACCCCTCCGACATCGTTTGGAGGAACTATTACGTGCTAGTTATTTATTCTTTTTATATTTCATTCAGCATTACAAAGGTATAAATATTTAGAATAGTTAACAATAAATGAAAACGTTTTTTTTAACATAAAATTAAAAAAAAGAAAATAGCAACAAAAACGGACACAAAAACTTACCAAACGAGGCGTTTTTGCAAAACAGAAATGCCGAAATATCATTTAGTGAAAAAATCCATGTATAAGTCTAATCAAGTTTTCGTACATTTGTATTGACAAGAAGAAATAGACAAACGATGAAAACAGGAAATTTCACACTCATAGCATTTTTACTCATTCTCCTTTGCGGAGAACTATCAGCGCAGCCTCTGCCTAAGCAACACCATAAATCCGTGTATGGCAATGGATATTATGTCGGTGCATCAGATTACGACTACCAGCTGTTCACTAAAGGCATAACAGGATCTGCGACATCAAAATACGACAAAGCAAAGCTCATATACTCATGGATATGTAAAAACATTGTATATGACACTACCTCTAATTTACGAAGTGCCGACAAGTGTTACGACGCAAAGAGAGCCGTCTGCCAGGGCTACTGCGAGTTATTCTATAGAATGGCAGAGAGCATTGGTATAGAATGCACACTTGTGTATGGCAAAAGCAAGGTGCGAAACAGCAGCGGCTATGAAGACCATGCATGGATATACGCAAAAACCGAGCATGGAAACATACTTATTGACCCAACATGGGGAGCTGGCACGGTAGTCAGCGGCAGATTCGTCTCATCAGCCAACCCAGATGAATGGTTTGACGTAAATCCCAAATGGATGATTCTAACCCACCTGCCAGACAGAGGGAGAAACACTATGCTTGGAGTAGATGTGAGCGAGAACACTTTCAAAACATTCCCATACTGCACACCACTTTATGAAAAACTAGGATTCTCACCCGACACCATCATAAACAAATCATTAAAAGGTGTTGCCCTGTCATTTCCACAATTCCTGAGCAACACAAATCTGTCAGGAGTAGAATTCGTCAGCATTCCCAAAACGGCAACACTCAGCACCAAGGAGAAATACACTTTCTGTATAAACCATCCAAACGGAGTTGAGATCATCATCAAAAACGGGAAAACAACCTATACACAAAAAGACTTCACTAAAGTGGGAAATTCACACACAATAAACATCAAACCGACAGAAAGAGGTGAGCTTACGGTATTCATCGTGACAAAGACCAACTTCTTTGCCGCAGAAAGGCCAATCCTAACCTACACCGTAGAATGAGCAATGACTTACACATTATATATATATAAAAGTTGCACAAGCTCCACTTGTTTTGGAGTAAAAGGGTAGTTAAAGGGAAGTTAAAGGGAAGTTAAAGGGACGAATGTCTGTATATGGCAAACGTCACTTTAACTCCCCTTTAACTTCCCAAACTGAGCAAGTTGCAAACTTGCAAAAGTAGAACATATATACAAAAGACGGCACAATCGTTGTTACACGCACTGAATGTTACAAGCGTCACATGCCGCATGTTACAACTGTAACACGCCGTGAGTTGCAAATGTTACAGCGAGCATGTTACAACTGTTACACAAATACCAACAATAAGACTTTGCAAACAAGGCAAAACAAGACACCAAACACACAGTTTCTGATGCCATTAGCCCATTTTGTTGACAACCCACATCAAACCCACAAAGCAGCCACAATCACGCCCAATAGACCACATCGCATCCCCAAAAGAACAAACACAAAACTCACATCCACACACAAGGCAGGCAACAAATAATTGTTTTATATCATTAAATCATGTACCATAATTAAAAAAAATGTACCAAACAATTGCAATCAAAAATAATTTGACTAATTTTGTGCTCAAATTTGAATAAAACAGCAAATAGCAATCTTGCAAACCAAAATGCATAGACAAATAATTAAAATAATATTCTTTACTATATCTATACTCACATTCGCTACTAATTCGTATGCAAAGATAAGTGACTTTTGGGAAAGTGCTCCAAAAGCCACACACAATAGATATAATCAGGCTTTGATGAACGGAGAAGAGAAATGGATACTCACATTTGCCGATTCTCTCGACATTTTAGCTAAAGAGACAAACCAGCCTCCTTATGAATATTATGCCGAACAGTTAAGAACCCTCCACTATTTTTGTCATGAAGACTCTGTAAACTTCAGTTTGCACAGCAATAATGCTCAGCAGTTGGCATTAAAATGCAAATTCTACAACGAATACTTCCTTGAAAAAGTTAACTCCGTCAACTTCTATTTCCGTATTGGCTATCCATATATGGGACAAAAAGAGGCAAAAAACATTGTAGAAGAAGCAAAGAAGATGGAGCATCAGATAGGCATAAGCTATGGTTTGTTTACCATCTCTTTCATTTACAGCAAGAAGAAGGCATACAAGGAAGCCAACAAAAAAATCATCGAGGCATATCGCATAGCACAAGATAGTGATGAATTCCCAAAGACCTATTGTTCTATGCTGCTTTCAACCATTGCCATGAACTGCATCTATGACAATCAGTATTCTGAGGCAGGGATATATGCTCGCAAGGCATTGAATATCAACAAAGACAACATCACAGCAAGAGCAATTTTGGCACAGTCATACTATTACCAGAAAGACTATGACGCATTTGCAATTCAAGCAGACTCCATACAAAAAATTGACAGCTCTGGCTTGAACGAAATGGAAGCTGCAGTTGCCCTGCGACTGGTAAACATATACAAAAATATCATAGCGTCAAAGTACGACGAGGCGCTAAACATCATCAGCAGCGAAGACAATTACGACGACCGCTACATCCATAGCATCGATGTGTATAAGCGCATGGGCAAATGGGAGAAAGCATACGATGTGCTTCAAGAATACATGCACTACAACGACTCCATTTCACAATGCATGAACTCAGAGGAAATGGCAGAAATGAATGCGGAATTGATCACAATATATAATTTAAGGAAAAAAGACGCGGAGATTGTTCGCCAAAACTACTCTCTCCACTTCTTTGGCTTGATTGTAGTCATCATCGCAATAGTTGTAACAATCATCATTGCGCGCTATATACATTTAAATAAGAAGAACAAAGCGTTAGTTGAGCATATCAGTCAACTCGTAGAATATAAAAAGAATGCCAAGGAGAAAGAATTGACAAGCAGACGTCATCATATTGTTCCTGGCACTCAAAATGAGGGAATAGTGCGAATAATGGACGAGGCAGCCCTCCCACAGGAAGATGAGACAGAGTCAGAGACGAAAGTGGAAGACGAAGCCTTAGAAGAAGGACAAAGCGTAGAGTCTATTGAAAATGAAGGTGTTGAAACAGAAAACGAGAAAGACTATAGCGATATAAAGCGTTTCCTTTACGAATTCACCAAAAACAAGCTGTTTACAGATCCGAACTTCAACCGAGAGATGGTGCTGGAACGCTTGCACATCCGCAAAAGGACTTTCGCCCGTGACTTTGAGGAGTATGCTGGTGTCACTTTCACTAAATTCCTCATGACAAACAGGCTCGAATATTCAGTAGAGCTGATGAAAGAAAACCCAGATTACACACTCGAAGCCATAGCAGAGATGTCGGGAATACCTTCTCGAACATCCTTCCACAGAAATTTCACCCTCTACTTCGGCATCACAGCAAGTGAGTTCAGAAAGCAGCTTCGCAGTTAAGTAATGGAAAAATAGTTCAGGAAAACTCAACATCAGGGCTTTTTGGTACACAATGACGCATGTTGAAACACATTACTTTTTGAAATGATACATAAAAAGAATAAATGGAACATTGAATAAATTCAAAAAGTCTTAAATTTGCATCGTCAAACAAAAACAATGACACGCTCTTCAAATCACAAAAGTGACAGCGAGACGTAACATAGGTTTTTCGACCAACCCGACCATGTTGACTTTTACTAACTATGAAACCATGAAACACAAAACAATGCCAAAAGCATTACTAACGGGATTACTTCAATACGGTATCAAGATATAAAAACATCGAGCAAGTAATGATGATGATGTAAGTATAAGAAATAGTAAAGAAAGATAACGAAAGTATAGAAAAGTAATCATGATCATAACTTAAGAAGAAATAAAGTTTTTTATTTACTTCAGGTAATAACGATTAGGATAGGTTTGTTTGTTGCTGCGGGGTCTTCGTGAGAAGCTTCCGCAGCGTTATTTTTTAAAACATTATTCAAGTTTAGCTTTGCAACTTACTCGTTTTTTTGAGGGGGGGGTAGATGGGGCTCCTCATCAATCCTCAGCCGCCTTCCAAGCACCTTCATCTTCTTCATTTATATTATATGTATATCTGGCGCCAAGATTTTCCAAATGTATGACATTTAGTGTGCGCAGCAGAGAATCGAAAGTTTCCTCTTGTTTGTTCTTCTTCAGTTGGCATTCCCACACTACAATGGTATGCCATCCCTCTTTCTTCAACGCCACCATTGATTCTAAGTCCCTTTCACGATTTCTCTTTATCTTTGACGACCAATACGCGACATTCGTCTTTGGGAGAGTGTATAAAGAGCATCCATCATGTCCATGCCAAAAACATCCGTTGATGAATATACAAGTACGCAAACTTGGGATAGCCACATCTGGAGTACCAGGCAATGACTTGACATGAATACGATAGCGGATTCCATTTTTATATAAGAATCTGCGAACAAGCATCTCTGGGCGAGTATTTTTGGAACGTATCCGCGACATACAGAAATGTCGCTGTGATGGCGATAAAGAATCTGACATAATGCAAAATTCGTACATTTTAACGAGATGGGATGCTTCAAAATAACAAATTCGTTCAATTTGTCGCAAAATAATTCAATTGAAACAAATTTGTTCTGCCATGCAATCGTCACATTGCAAAAAGCTATAACTTTGTGACTAATAAAGACTATTTGACTATATTCACACTTCGTATGAAAAGAAAGTTCAACCTTACATTTTTTTTCGTGGGCTTCATACTATTTGCTTTATCTAACTGTCCTACAGCATCAGCCACAGAAAGCACAATGACGCCTAAGACCAACAAGAAAAGCCGCAATATAATAAATGTGGAAAACATCTCTGTTGAAACGCCTGTTGGCACAGTCCCTCGATTGCCTTATCAAGTATGGGTTACCTACAGCGACGGCAGCCACGAGTGGAGACAGACAAGATGGTCGAACTCGCTCCTCGCTACAGAGCAGATGGAGGCAAATCCTGAGCAGACACCCGTTGGCAAGGAATACACAGTACAGGGATTCATCATCGGCGACAACACCACAAATAGCGGATACCCTATCTCTGCTAAAGTCAAGGTTGTTGACAGCCAATGGGATGTGCCAAGCAACAACTTCAAAGCACAGCCGCTGCCATTGTGCGACGTTAAAATCACAGGCGACAACAGGTTGACAAATAATAGAGACATGCTTATTAAGCATCTCCTTGAACTTGATGTGACTCAGCAGCTTTACAACTATCGCGACACATACTGCCTCTCAACAGAAGGATATACCGTGTCTGATGGCTGGGACTCCCCTACAACAAAACTCAAAGGTCATGGCACAGGACATTACCTCAGCGCACTTGCTTTCGCTTTTGCGTCGGCAGAGAATTATGACCAGAAGAAAGCTTTATACTTAAACATCGAGCGCATGGTGAACGAGATGCGCGAATGCCAAGAACGAACCTTCGTATATGACGAGGCATTAGGACGTTACCGCGAAGCACGCGACTACGCACCTGAAGAGGAACTCGTAAAAATGAAAGGAACATGGGCGGCAATGAATGAGCAGAAGAAAGACTACACAAAGTACGGATACGGATATATGAATGCAATCCCTGCATCCCATTGCGCACTCATAGAGAAATACGCACCATACAACAATGAGGAAGGTGTGTGGGCTCCTTATTATACCGTACATAAACAGCTTGCCGGGCTCATCGACATAGCCAACAATCTGCGTTCTTCTGGAGGAGCATTTACATCTCCTGAAGGACACCTCTCAGCTAATGAGATAGCTGACAAAGCACAACTCATAGCCAAAGACATGGGACTCTGGGTATGGAACAGAATGCACTACCGCACATATATCAAAAGAGACGGCGACAAGGCGGAAAGGCAGGCAAAACCTGGCAACCGCTACGAAATGTGGAACATGTACATCGCAGGCGAAGTAGGCGGAATGTGCGAATCGCTGTCCAGACTTTCAGAAATGGTGAGCGACCCTACAGATAAGGCACGACTTCTTGAAGCAGCAAACTGCTTTGACACGCCAGCACTCTTCGATCCTGTGTCAAAAAACATAGACGACATACGCACACGCCACGCCAACCAGCACATCCCTATGTTTGTAGGAGCATTACGAAGCTATCTTGGCAATAACAACCCATATTATTACAACCTCGCCTACAACTTCTGGAACATGATACAGGGACGTTACGCATACGCTATGGGCGGCGTAGGCAATGGCGAGATGTGGCGTCAGCCATACACCCAGATGCTGAGCCTCAACACAAGTGTAAGCCAGGGATGGGGACGCGAAAGCAAAATGGTCCCAAACCCAGACATCAATGAGACATGCTGCGCATACAACTTAGCAAAACTCACAAAAGATCTCAACTGCTTCGACCCTGACGACGCACGCTATATGGACTACTACGAGCGAGTGCTATACAACCAAATTGTGGGTTCGGTACATCCTACTGACTATGGCGTGTGCTATCAGTATGCCGTAGGTATGAATGCAAAGAAGCCTTTTGGAAGCGAAACACCGCAATCTACCTGCTGCGGAGGTACAGGCTCTGAAAATCATGTGAAATATCAGGAAGCAGCATATTTCGTCAATGACAACACAATATGGGTGGCTCTTTACCTCCCATCTGTAGCCAGCTGGAAAGCAAAAAACACTACTATCACACAAGAGTGCAGATGGCCTGCAGACAAAAGCGTCATTAAAGTCAATGGAGGCACATTCGCTATGAAGCTTCGCATCCCTTATTGGGCAACAGAAGGTTTCGATATCAAGCTGAATGGCAAATCCTTGTCTAAGCAGTATCAGCCTTGCTCTTATTTCGAGATAGCAGAACGTGAATGGTCTGTAAATGATGTCGTTGAAGTTATCATGCCGTTCACAAAGCACATCAACTGGGGACCAGACAAGATGGAACTAGCTGCAACCCCAGACAACCCTCGCCAAGTGTTCAACCCTCAATGGGTGGGTGCAATAATGTATGGCCCGCTTGTTATGACTACTACAGAAGTGAAGAATTGGGAAGAGGCTGACTTTGCTATCAGTTCAAATCTCAACGAGATAAATCTCAAAGGAGCAAGCAGCGACAATGGTTACAACGGAAATGTCTATTCACTTGAACTCGCAGGCAAGACATTTGTGCCTGATTATTACAACATAGACCATTCGACTCACTATCTGCGTATTGACGTTCAGTCGGAGGCGAAGCCAAAGGCACGCAAATCAGGCAAAACAGACATGACAGAATTGGAAGCTCTATATAAACTCGCCCAAGAGCGTCAGAATGAGCAAGAAGCATGGAACGCACTCACCATCAAAGTGCCAAAGCATGCCCCTTGGGCTCCTTATGGCTATGCACGAATGCTCGAACAACTCTCAAAAGCGGAAAGCATACTGGCTATGCACAAAGCCGAGCAGACAGATGTTGACGAAGCACGTACAGCTCTTAACCTTGTCATCAACACAATGCGACCAGGCAATCTCGCTGAGCCAGAAGATTTGAGCGAGCTCCTGCCACTTGCCACTCAAGCTAAATCTGTTCCAAATAAAAGCACAGAGCTTAGAGAAGCCATCAACTACGCCGACATGGTTATCCAGTATGTCAACGATGGCTCTGGCACTAAAGACCTCATCGAAAAAGCCCTCCAACGACTTAAAAATACTAAGAAATAAGTATCAGGTCAAAATTGATTTTATAATCAAGAACCTTTAACTACACAACAAGTGGAGCGAAACTTGTATAATTTAAAAAACAAAGATTTAACCAAATTCAACTAAATTTTATAAAAGATTGCTATCCAATTAAGAAAATTCACAGAGCCAAGGCTCTAATTAGGTTGAATTTGGTTGAATCGTTGTAAAAAAACAATAGATGAGTAGTTAAAGAAAGACGAGCAGCTAAGCGTTGCTTGTCTTTTTTTTATAAAAAAACTTAATTTATTTGTAAGAAATAAATAAAACATGTACATTTGTGGCATATAAAAATCAATGTTATGCAGGAATATCTTGACTTATTTCAACAGTTAGACACTTTTATGCAAGTGTTTTGGGGATGCGCAATAGTGGGTTCCCTGATATTTATTGTTCAAATGGTTCTTACTCTGATAGGTATGGACAGCAGCGACATTGACGTAGATTTTGACGGCCCAGACACCATGGATTTAGGTGGTGGCATTCAATTATTCAGCATAAAGAACTTCGTGAATTTCATTGTAGGTTTCGGATGGGGAGGAGTATGTCTGAGCGGTGTAATAGGCAATTACTTCCTTCTATGCCTTGTAGCTGTAATAATTGGTATAGGATTTGTGATGATGTTCTTCTACATAAAAAAACAGACCAACAAGCTCGAGCACAATGGAGCATTCAAAGTAGAAGACTGCAAAGGCAATGTTTACGATGTCTATCTCCGTATTCCTTCCGAACGCTCTGGCAAGGGAAAAATCCAAGTCAGCATCAACGGTTCAATCCAAGAAATTAACGCAATAACTGACGGAACAGAAATACCAACAGGCAATAAGGCAGAAGTCATTGACATTGTTGATAAATCTACCGTCTTGGTGGCAAAGAAATAAAAAAGAAAAATATTTAATAACAAATTAAAAAACAATGTTTGACCCAATGTATCTAATTGTTATTGCGGTAGTCGTAGCTATCGTGCTTATCATTTCTATTATCAATCGTTATCGTAGATGCCCTTCCGACAAAGTGTTAGTTGTTTATGGAACAACAGGCAACAAAGGAAGTGCAAAGTGTGTACATGGAGGCGGTACATTTGTATGGCCAATCATACAGGATTACGCTTATCTCTCACTCACCCCTATAAGTATTGATGCGAACCTCACAAACGCATTGTCACGCCAGAATATCCGTGTTGACGTGCCATGTCGATTCACAGTGGGTATTTCTACTGACCCAGAAAGCATGACTGCCGCTGCAGAACGCCTTCTCGGACAGACTCCTACACAGATTCAGGAATTGGCTCGTGATATCTTGTTCGGACAGCTTCGTCTTGTGATAGCAACAATGTCAATCGAGGAGTTGAACTCTGACCGTGACAAGTTCCTTGAAGCAATCTCAAGCAATGTCGAGGTTGAATTGAAAAAGATTGGTCTCCGCCTCATCAACGTCAATGTAACAGACATCAACGATGAGTCTGGATATATCGAGGCTCTTGGTCAGGAGGCTGCTGCAAAGGCTATCAACGAAGCAAAGGTTCGTGTTGCCGAGCAGGAGAAATACGGAGAGATTGGTAAGGCTGAGGCAAACCGTGAGACTCGTGTACGAACAGCAGAGGCAAACGCCCTTGCAGTACAGGGAGAGAACGAGGCTAAAGTTCAAATCGCCAACTCTGAGGCAGACCGCCGCGAACGTGAGGCAGAAGCACATAGAAAAGCAACAGCAGCAGAAAAAGTCGCTGCTGCAAAGGCTCTCGAAGAAGCATACTCTGCTGAGCAGAAAGCCGAGATGGCTCGTGCTGACCGTGAGCGTGCAACACAAAGTGCTAACGTACTCGTAAGTCAGGAGATTGAGAAGAAGAGAAAAATCATCGAGGCAGAGGCTGAAGCTGAAAAGATTCGTGTCAATGCAAAAGGTGAGGCTGACGCAGCATACGCAAAGATGGAAGCAGAAGCACGCGGTCTCTACGAAATCCTCTCACGCCAGGCACAGGGTTATGACAAGATGGTGCAGGCTGCTGGTGGCGATGCCAACAAGGCTTACATGCTCCTCTTGCTTGAGAAGTTGCCTGAACTCGTCAAGACACAGGTTGAAGCTGTCAAGGGCATCAATATCGACCATGTGACAGTTTGGGACAGCGGAAATGGTGCTGACGGCAAAGGCAGCACAGCAAACTTCCTCTCAGGACTCATGAAGAGCGTACCACCACTCAATGAGCTTTTTGATCAAGCAGGACTCAATCTCCCAGAATATTTGGCTACAAAAAAAGTTGAGCCAGTAGAATATGAAGAAGATACTGAGGAATAACAAATAATTATGAGAAAAAATCTATACACAGTGCTCACGGTTATTGCCGTGAGCATTTCAATGTTTATGACCATCAGCTGTAACGATGGTGAAACTTACGCAGAGAAGAAGGAAAACGAGAAAAATGCAATCTACGACTTCCTGAGTGATAACAAATTGATTGGACCGATTGTCATTCTTACCGAACAACAGTTTTACGATCAGGATTCCATTACTGATGTAACAAAAAACGAGTTTGTTTTGTTTAATGATGATGGTATCTACATGCAAATCATCAATAAAGGTGAAGGGCAGACAATGGTTGAGATGGCAAAAGAAAGACCAGACTCTACCATAAACAAGAAAATTCTTTGCCGTTTCCTTGAATATAACATCGCTGATGCAGATACCACCTACACCAATTATTACTCCCCATCTATTGTAGATAAGATTCAGCTGTCTTACAGCCATTACAGCCGTAGCTATTCTGGCTCTTTCACCGAGGGGTATATGCTGCAATATCACGAGGCATCTGTGCCACAGGGATGGATGAAGCCTCTCGACTTCATCAGGCTTAGCCGTGATCCAGCCAAGATTGCTAAAGTTCGCCTTATCGTTCCTCACGCATCAGGCACAAATACCGCATCTGGCTATGTTCAGCCTTATTATTACGAAATAAGTTATCAGTTAGGAAGATAAATAACACATGAGTCTCATTAAATCTATTTCTGGCATCCGAGGTACTATTGGAGGTCGCGCAGGAGAGGGGCTTAATCCTCTCGACATCGTAAAGTTCACATCAGCATACGCTACACTCATTCGTCGCACAACAAAAGTCAACAGCAATAAGATTGTTGTTGGACGCGACGCCCGCATCTCTGGCGAGATGGTTAAGAATGTTGTTTGCGGAACGCTTATGGGCATGGGGTTTGATGTTGTCAACATTGGCCTCGCTTCAACGCCAACAACAGAGATTGCAGTTGCCATGGAAGGCGCTTGCGGTGGTATCATCATCACAGCAAGTCATAACCCACGCCATTGGAATGCCCTCAAGCTCCTCAACGAGAAGGGTGAGTTTCTGAATGCAGCAGAAGGTAACGAGGTGCTGAAAATCGCAGAAGCAGAAGATTTCGATTTTGCAGATGTTGACACACTCGGCAAATATTCTGAGGACAACACATACGACCAGAAGCACATCGACATGGTGCTTGGTCTCAAGCTTGTTGATGTAGAAGCCATCAAAAAGCAGAATTTCAAAGTTGCTTTCGACAGCATCAATTCGGTTGGTGGCATCATATTGCCAAAACTCTTCAAGGCACTCGGCGTTGAAAAGGTGACAGCCCTCTATGGCGAGCCATCAGGCGATTTCCAGCACAACCCTGAGCCATTGGAGAAGAACCTCACCGACATCATGCAGCTCATGGCAAAGGGAGGCAACGATGTGGGCTTTGTTGTTGACCCCGATGTTGACCGCCTTGCATTCATCTGCGAAGATGGCAAGATGTACGGAGAAGAATACACACTTGTGACTGTTGCCGATTATATCTTGAAGCACACTCCAGGCAATACTGTCAGCAACTTATCTTCTACTCGTGCCTTGCGCGATGTCACTCGCAAATACGGCATGGAGTACAATGCCGCAGCTGTCGGAGAGGTGAATGTTGTTACGAAGATGAAAGAGACAAATACTGTGATTGGCGGCGAAGGCAATGGTGGAGTCATCTATCCTGAAGCACACTATGGTCGTGACGCACTTGTTGGCATTGCGCTCTTCCTCAGTCATTTGGCTCACGAAAGGGAAACTCAGCCAGGACTTACCGTAAGCCAACTTCGTGCCACATATCCTGAATATGCAATAGCAAAAAACCGTATCGACCTTGACGCAAGTACAGACGTCGATGCCATCCTTGCAAAGGTCAAGGAGATGTACAGCAATGAGCCTGGCACAGAAGTCAACGACATTGATGGCGTGAAGATTGACTTCCCTGACAAATGGGTTCATCTTCGCAAGTCAAACACAGAGCCAATCATCCGCGTCTATTCCGAAGCTTCAAGCATGGAAGCAGCCGATGAAATCGGAAAGAAAATCATGGATGTTGTCTATTCAATGAAATAAATACACTATAAAAGGGCTGGCAAAATTCATTGCCGGCCCTTTATGTTGTAATCCATCATCGACTTATTGCGTTACATCGCTAACTTGTAAATCTCCATCGTAGCAGCTGCATCAAGCTGCATATACCCGCCAAGCACCTCGCCCTTCAGCCTATGCAGACGCATATTCATCTCGTCAAGATTTGGGTTCGGGATGCCAAGTTGGGCAAAAGTTACAGGCATGTGCAGCACATCATGGAACCACTTCTTGAGAGCTTCAGCGCCAGCATAGGCATCTGCTGAAGCATCACCAGAATCCGCTATTCCAAGCACACGGTGAGCAAGCTGAGCCACCTTGCCAGGATTTTTTGATGACGCATATTTCAAGAAAGCAGGGAAGATAACGGCAAGTCCTGCTCCATGTGTCACATCATACATCGCACTTATCTCATGTTCCATAGCATGGGAATTCCAATCTTCCTGTCGTCCAAGCGAACAAGTATCATTATGTGCTATTGTTCCACACCACATGATATTTGCTCGTGCATCGTAGTCATCAGGATTAGCCATGAGAGTTTCTGCAGTTTCCATTATTGCAAGTAGCATACCCTCCGCCAATCGGTCGCCAATCTGCACCCCAGGAGTATTGCTGAGATAGCGTTCAAGGATATGAGCCATCATGTCACTTATTCCGCTTGCCGTCTGCCATTCTGGGAGGGTGAGCGTGAGTTCGGGATTCATCACAGCAAATTTCGGACGCAGAATCATCGGCTGTCGGAGTCCTGCCTTCACCTTTGTCTCCACATTCGTTATGACAGTATTGCCCGACCCTTCACTTCCTGCAGCAGGGATAGTAAGCACAACACCCACTGGCAATGCTTTTACAGGCTTAGCCTTGCCAATATAGAAATCCCAGAAGTCGCCCTCATAGTGATAGCCCACAGCTATAGCTTTTGCCGTGTCTATCGTAGAGCCGCCACCAACAGGCAGAATCATATCAGGATTATACTCCTTTGCAAGTGTTATACCCTCACGCACTTTGGTGTCTAAAGGATTTGGATGCACACCACCAAGTTCACAATACTCAATGCCGCTGCCAGCAAGCGAAGCACGTATTCTGCCAAGCAGACCAGAACGCTCTGCACTTCCTCCGCCATAGACAATCATCACTCGCTTTGCACCATATTTCAAACAAAGCTCACCTGTCTTGCTCTCTACATCCTTACCAAAGACAAACTCGGTAGGGCTATAAAACGTAAAATTATTCATAATATTTTCATTAGTTATTATTCCAATGTCACAAAGTTAATTATTTTACCTTAAACTTTTATATGTTTGATTGCAATTCTGGAAAATAAGTAATAAGTAGGTGTTCAAAATTATTCGGCCTATACTTTAATGTATAAACAAAAACATAATTCTATAAAACAAGCTATATGAGATATGAAATTATGCCGCACCTTCGGCGCTATGAATAGTTAACTAAGTAGTTGCGAAGTGATAATTCGTATTAATTTTTTAATAAAGTCTTGATTAATTTTGTAAAATAGACAAAGTGGTTTAATTTTGCATATCAATACCAATTATCATTAAAAATGAAAAGAATTTTATTTCTTATCGCCTATTCTGTATTTGTCTCGTTATCATTCGGACAAACAATAGACTTTCAAACCAATGCCCCTCGCTGCGGGGATGTTTCTAAAAGACTGCCGAGGAATATGCATCTGCTTCATGGCATACAAGGTTTACAAGGAACTGGAACGCATCATCAAAATCGCAAAAATAAAGAAGAGCGTTGACTCAGTTTTGAAGATTGCAAAGACCATAGTAACGATAAAAGTGAAGCTGCCCAAGAAGGGAATAACCAAGCAGCAAGTAATGCTACTTACTCCCCAGCATCACGAAATCGAACCGCTTTTCGATATAAACTCGATAATAACGAAATCGTAACCACCTAAAAATCAGCGCACGTGTATGTGCGCGTGTGAGGAGGGTGACGCATTGTCGAAGTCAGGAGAACAAATGGTTAATATTGTGTCAAAAGATAATGGCAAGGGCGGCCTTAAAGCTGAAAACAATCGAGAATATGGAGGTGAAATAACTTCAAATGGAATAAAGGAAACTACTCCAGGAAAAGTATCAAAGCCTGGACAAAGTGCTGCTATTTTTTTGGATTTTACCACGCCAAATTTCCATAGTCATCCAAGTGGAACGGAATACATTTCGGGCAGCAAAAACATGTATACGCAACATCCTTCAAGGGATGATATAAAAAATTCAGGTACACAAATGAATTATGTTTTTGGTAGAGGAAATGGTATTACTTATATTTATAATAATAAAGGAGTACAAGCTACGATACCAACCGCTTATTTTATTAATTTCAGGAGGTAAAGATGAAACATATATTATTTATTGTAACACTATTTATTACTTTATGTTCTTTTGCTCAACAGGAAAGAACAATGTCTGATATGATAAAATATTGTATAGAAGATTATTGTTATAGGGATTCCTTGATAGCTGTAGAAGGAATTTGGGTACAGGATCCAACAAAAATAAAAAAGATTGTGTGTTTAGACGGGTTACCAAGAGGATTCGATATTTCTTCTATGCCAGATTATACCTTTCATAGAATGAACAAGCAATCAGTAAAAGAAACAATACGGAAAATTAAATCGCGTTCTTTTGGTACTTTATTTGTCTCAATAAATTTGGAACAAGATGAGTTTTATATATCTATAAATAGTGCCAGCGTTTATATAAGATTTTTCGGCAGAATAATTCATGTGCTATGGACTGATGATGTTCGAAAATATCAATATAAGTATGATTCGCAAAAAGGAATGTGGATTTTAATACCCCCACAAAAAAAATGGTAATGAGAAAAAGATATATAGGAATGTTCCTGATTTCGAAAAATACGCAGTCCATATTGAAAATAAATTAAGAGCACATAAGGGTCTTCCGTTAAGAACACATTACTATCAAGATCACAAAGGCAATGGCACTGGTGACACTTTGATTAAGGGTCTTAATCAAAGTAAGTATTTTGACACAAATGGGAAATTTTTAAAGAGAAAGGCCGCTCCTTACATATACAAATGAAAAATAAAATGAAGCAGACTTTTATACTCCTTTTTTTGTTTTTTGCATCTATCCATGCAAACGGTCAGAAAGTTATTCATGACAACATTATTTATCATAATTGGAAAACTGGAATGGATTGTTTGGGATTTGCTGATAATACAATTGGACAAGACTCGATAATGATTCCTGATAGCATCATGGTAAATGGTAAAGCAAAAGTAATATACCGTATGGGAGAAAATGCTTTTGAATCTGAACAGAAAATTCGTTATGTGAAATTTCCAAACGGTTTAAAGGCTTTTTTATACGGGGCTTTCAATGATTGTCCAAATCTTGAAGAAATAATTTTGCCGTCTTCTGTGGAACAGATACCCTTAGGCTGGGTATTTGAGAACACAAGCCTCACCTCAATATCCATTGATCCGCTCAATACAAAATATGATTCCCGTGAAAACTCAAATGCTATTATCGAAACAGAGAAGAACGAAATAGTGCTTGGAGCTTCAAAAACAACAATTCCATGTTCTATTGTGAGTTTAGGGTGTAGAGCGTTTCGTGGAAATAAAAAAATTAAAAGTATTAATATACCATCAAATGTCAGATATATTGGACATCAATGCTTTGATGAATGCGACAGTTTGAACAATATAATATTTGCAGACTTAGAAAAAATCGACGGTGTTGATGGACTGGAGATAGGAAACGCCTCTTTTGCTCATTGTAAAAACATAAAAAGCATAATTCTTCCTAAAAGGCTTGATTCTATTGGCCATGCTGTTTTCTATGGTTGCGAGAAACTTGAATGTATAACAATACCTGCAAATGTAAAAAAAATAGATGGCTATATTTTTGGGGAATGCACTCAATTATCAGCAATAAGCGTAGATATAAATAATAAGAAATATGACTCAAGAAACAACTGCAATGCAATTATCGAGACGAAGACAAATACATTGATATCGGCTTGCAAGAATACTATAATTCCTAAAGGCGTAAAAAACATAGGTCTTGCGGCTTTTTCACATTTGGATATAGATAGTATCTTTATTGAAAATGGTTTGAAAAGCATTGGTAAATTTGCTTTTGCGAATAGCGCAATTAGTATAATTGTAATACCAAAATCTGTAAAAGTGATAGAAGAAGGCATATTTCAATCGTGTTATAACTTGCAGAAGATATACCTAAAACATTTAACTCCACCGAAATACGACCTTGAAGAATGTGCTGAAGAATATATTAATAATAATCCAAATCTTACCATCTATGTAAGTAGAAAAGCTTATAAGAAATTTAAAAAAGATAGTGTCTGGCAAATGTTTAATATAGAGGCTATAGATATGTGATGTGTCTGAAAATAATCTCATTAAGATGAATTACTTTCTGCTAACTCAACAGAATATGTAGGTGGTATGGTTTATACAAATGGTAAGTTCAGCATGTATAACTTCACATCAGGATACATTGAGCCGCTATCAACAGCTATACATTACAGATATTATATGAAGGATCATCTCGGCAATAACCGTGTAGTTTCAAGTCTCAGCGGCACAATCCTCCAGACGAACCACTACTATCCGTATGGAGCAAACATTGCTTGTAGTACGACTAAATAGCACGCCAGTATGATCCTGCTACAGGTCAATTCACAAGCATGGATGACTTTTGCGAGAAGTACAGTCCTTTTATAAAAAACTAGTAAATTTGTCTAATTAGAGATTATGATAAAAGAACAATTATTTACTATAGCCACAGTTCTAATGCTGGTAGGATGTGTAAATCGTCCAATGAATCTTGATAATGATGCCTTGATGCAGGCATATCTAAATAATAAGCTTTCGTATCCGACTTCTGGAGAAGAGTACTGCTTAAATATTTATCGTGTAGATAGCCTTAATGGCTTCCCAATACTATATACGCAGAAAGATATAAGTGGAGCAACAGAATCTATGAGAGATTTTTATGATTATGACAGCTATAATTCCACAATGGATTCGTTATACACCATAGAGAAGGACAGAATATATAAATATCCTGATTATTTCTATGTTGATCGAAAAATTGACTGGCAGTATATATTCAGGAATAAAGAAAATATCATATTTGAACAGCATGATGATAAACTCTTGCTGATCAATACAAAAGAAAAACAAAAATATCATACACATAATGTACTCTATTTGGAAAAGGCATTCATGTATAATGTAAAGAGAGTCAAATTTGACATTGACCTAATATCTAAATTAAACGATTTAATGTCTGTTAAAATCTATACAAAAGATACTCTTAAAGTGGAATTGTCATTTGAAGACGAATTCTCTGAAGAAAATATACGAAATAATATCTCAAACATTCTTAAACGCGAAGAAGCAAGCACAGCAAAAAGAACGAAGCATTCTTATTTACTGCACTATAATAGAGATGGAGAAATGGTTGTTTTTAACAGGCAAGACACAGTTGTACCTGCCAGCATCAAACAAAACGAAGAATTGCTTCAATATCTTAGTGCTATACTGGAACGGTATCCACAAGCACACTTCATACATTTTAACGCAATTGCATGGGACAATACTTCGGTAAAACATTAAACAAAAACTAAGCGGCATTCCTCTCAAAGTCAAGCAGAGCCTCATTAATCTGCCGAATTAATCTCATGTTCGCCCCACTGGCATACCTTGAAATAATTCTTGAGACCATGTATTGGTTGACCATCAATGACTTGAGCGATGCCATCGAAATAACGTTGCCAGATTCATGCAATAGAACCTTGGCTACGTTCCCAGAGGTTAGCGAGGCGTTGAAAGCGAAGTGAATCTTCTTTCTGTTTCTCGCCTGCGAATCACAAAGTCCAGTGAACTCTTTGCAGTTCCTGAACACAAACTCTATTTGGAACCTGGTTCTGTAGTATTCCACTACGTCAACACCAGACATTCCTGTATCAATGCTGAAGAAGAATTTTTTCTTACCTTGCTGGTTAATCCATATCACGAGGCGGACATTTCTCTCCAGTGAAATAACATTGGCGACAAGAGTGTAGAGCTTGCCTTCGACACCCTCTACGTGAATCTCTTCCATCTTTGTGAGGTCGAGATTCTCCTTGTCAATAGCTCCTGCGTACTTCCGTTTAGGCCCACGACGTTTCTCTTCAGGACCGTCATACAGGTATCTGAGACGGATGTCATCTCTGAAACGGCTTACCAAATGGAATCCCACAGGCAAGAGCCTGTCAATGAAAGTGTTGTTGGAGAATGCAGCATCAGCAACAACATACTTGGACACATCCAAGAGCCTGCGTCTGTACTTGTCCAGCAACTAAATAAAGTTAATATAATAAACTAATTTCAAACACTTAAAACGGTTTTTACCGGACTATTGTTAATTCAAAATAAATATGAGAAAATTTTATCTACTTCTACTGTTGGGAATGTTATTTTGTTTATCATCTCAAGCAGAAGATAGCCAACAATTTTGTTTTTTGATGTTTATCGACAAAAAGATTATAATGGATCCTACTGAACTCGATTTTATTTTAGTTGACACTTGGACAAATAAACATGATACTGTAAAATGCATTTACCAATTGAGTAATGTACGAATCAAATCGGAAGATCTAGAAAAAATACAAAAAGCAGATTCTATATATACACATATTGAAATTCAGTCCGTTGTTAATTTTCATGAATATAAGTATGACATTAAATGCTATAAACAATTCTATAAACTTAACTTTTACATGATTGAAATCTTCAATTTGGACAAATACGGAACTAAGTACGATTACTCTTATTATGGGCAAACAGATAGAAACCAGATTTCAGGTGGAGTCTTTCGCAAAAAGAAAAACTACAAGTATATTTTTAAATGGTGTAATTTCTAATTTTATATAATAGCAGAATAGTGTGTGACTTGCTTGTTCCACTCCATATTTTGCTATAATGTCACAACAAACGAAAATGAGAATGAATTATCTATTGATATCATCTGTCGCTTTTTTGTGCAGCAATGCACTGCATAGCTCAAATTCTAATTATGATGTGAATGAAGATTCGTTGAACACTCCACACTATGATAATGAATCTTCTTGTGTTGAAAAGACACAAACATTAAAGCATGTAGAGGAAGACCTGCATGAATATGTTGATCTCGACCTTTCTGTCAAGTGGGCAACGATGAATATTGGCGCAAGCTATCCTGAGGAGTATGGGAGTCTTTTTGCATGGGGCGAGACCAAGGCGTACTTCGAAGAAGACATGAGCAACACTCATCTCTACAGCGTCAAAGGTCGTTACCTAAAGAGGTATTTTGACTGGAGCACATACAAGTGGTGCAGCGGTTACGACGAAAACACCCTGACTAAGTACAATACGCAGAGCGAAAACGGCATAGTTGACAACAAGACCACTCTCGATCTTGAAGACGATGCTGCCTATGTGAATTGGGGTGAGAATTGGCGAATGCCGACAGAAGATGAAATGAACGAACTTGCTACAAACTGTATATGGGCATGGACAACCATTGACGGAAAGAACGGCTATAAGGTAACCTCGAAGATTGATGCCTCAAAATATATCTTCTTGCCAGCTGCTGGACATCGCTTTGATGGGATACATTACGAAAAGGGCAGTCGCGGTAATTACTGGTCAAGCTCGCTATGCATATATCCAGAAGATGGCTGTCATTTATATTTTTCGAGTAGCTATGTGTCCTCAGGACGAAGTTGCAATGGTCGCTGCAATGGATGCTCCGTGCGTCCAGTGCGCCGCCAATAGGTCGGATGTTAATTTTGTTGTGATACTACTTCTGAGCCTACATCAACAGGCACAAACTGTCAATACAGATATTATATGAAGGATCATCTTGGCAACAACCGTGTAGTGTCAACCCTCAGCGGCTTGATAATGCAGACGAACCACTACTATCCGTACGGGGCGAATCTCA